>JAVCDJ010000146.1 GCA_030765845.1 Candidatus Stygibacter australis | reverse complement strand
AAATTAACAGATGAGTAACAAAAAATATGAATAGCCAAAATCAATTAATAGAATATTTTCTAAAACACAATATCAATTATATTAAGACAATGAATGATGGATCTCTTTTAAATGCAAATCAATTTCCATTAACGGGAATAAATACAAAAGGAGCAATTCTATTTGCTGATTTACCGGGTTTTAGTAAATTATGTTGCGAAAAAACACCAATGGAATGTGCATTTTATGCCAATCATTTTTTCTCGTGGTTTGAAGCTGAATCTATTAGGATTTATGGTGGATTAATTGATAAATTTATAGGTGATGAAATTATGGTGTTTTACCCTCATTCAGAATGTAAAATTAATCCGCTAGAAGCTGCGCTAAGATCTGCAGAAAAAATGATTCGTAACGATCCTTTTTCATTTGAACCTAAAATTGGTATCGCATACGGGTTTTTTGCAGTGGCAGTTGTTGGCACTATAAATAATTGGAGTATTTCCTGTGTTGGAAATACAGTTAATTTAGCATCAAGATGCGTCCTAAAAAATAGTGAATCAGGTACAATTGGAATTGCTACTGATAATCTAAACTTAGTAAAAAAAATCTTTAACAATGAAAGTGAATGGAAAATCATTGAAAATCATAATTTCGTACCCAAAAATATGGGAAAAACTAATTTAATTCAAGTTCATAGAAATGCTAACTGGATGCTTTACGGTGATTATTTCGATGATATTGACAAGCATGTAGTAAATGCTTACAAGAAAGGTTATATTAAGGATGATGTATAATAAGCGTGTTGGCAGTAAGTTTGGTTAGTGTTTTTTTGACTGAATCGTACCAATTCAGGGTTTGGGTTGTTTGTTTTAGGCGGAATCTGTTTGATTCCGCCGCACACGCAGAACATTATGTGCAATAAAATTATCTTAAAGGAGTATTTATGGCTAAAAACAATGTAGTTGGTATAGGGGTAAATATCCCTGGTGCAAATATTGAAGAAGTCAGTATTCAATCAAAAGTGTCATTACTTGATTATGATATAGCAATTATTGATCCAATTATATCTAGCTTTTACGAATATTCAAATGATAAATATCTAGGGAAACCATCTTTAAACGATTCAGATTCATTTTCCCTTAAAGAAAAAATTGAATATTGGCGTCGAGAAATTTTAGAAAGTGTTAAAGCAGGAAAAAACATTTTCATTATGCTAAATAGTGAGCAGAATGTATATATCGCTACAGGTAAGAAAAGCTATTCTGGAATTGGTAGGAATAGGCAAACAACTAGACTTGTAACAATTGCCTCGAACTATCATATCATTCCAGGGGGCATTCAAGTTACCAGTTCAAATGGTGCTTCTATGGTTTTAGTGGGAAAAGACAATGTGTTAGCGCCTTATTGGATGGAAATGGGAGAAATATCTGAGTTTCGTATTTTACTAAATGGTGATGGTATTAGACCTTTAGTTCAAACAAAAACAGGACAAAAAATTGTAGGCGGGATAATTCGATACAAGAATGCTGGAGGTAATTTATTCTTGCTACCGTATATTGATTTTGAGCGAGAAAATTACATGTATGAAAATGAAGAAGATGGAAAAGACTACTGGACTGATGAGGCGGTAGCTTTTGGGAAAAAGTTTGTGTCTTCATTATGCTCTTTGAGTAATGCAATTAACACTTTAAGTAGATTATCTGCCAAACCCGTTTGGCTAACACTTGACAGATATACTCTTCCAAAAGAAGATAAAATCAGGAATAAGATAATAAACATTAAATTTAAAATTAATAATCTACAAAAACAGAATGAGCAATACGAACAAGAAATTGCCGATGAAGCTATTTTGAAAAGATTACTTTATGAAAATGGAAAGCCTTTAGAAAAAGTGATACATATAGCTCTAAAAATAATCGGTTTCAGTGTTGAGCATTTCGAAAATTCTGAATCTGAATTCGATGTTGTATTTGAATCACAAGAAGGTCGATTAATCGGTGAAGTAGAAGGAAAAGACAAAAAAGCGATAAATATTAATAAACTCAGGCAACTAGAAATGAACATACATGAGGACTTTGAAAGAGATGAAATTACTAACATGGCTAAAGGTGCTCTTTTCGGCAATGCATTTCGGTTAATTGAGCCAGACGAGAGAGAAGAATTCTTCACCGAAAAGTGTTTAACTGCAGCAATTCGAAGCGGAACAGCATTAATAAGTACAATAGATTTGTTTAATGTTACAAAATACCTTTTAAGTAAAAAAGATAATAAATTTGCTAAAAAATGTAGAGAAGCTATAATCGATAAAATAGGATTAGTCTCTTTTCCAGATATACCTAATAAAGAAGTAGTGGCACTTATTAGTGATAGTGAAGATAGCACCTAACAAGCGTGTCGGCTGTAAGGTCTTGTGGTGCTTTTGTCCTGAATCGTACCGATTCAGGGTTTGGATTGTTCGCTTACGACGAAATCATTCTGATTCCGCCGCACACGCAGAACATTAGGTGAAATTTAATTATTCATAAGGAGTCGAAATGCTTTTTAAAAAAAGGAAAAAGAAAGTAGCAAAACAAAAAATTTCAAAAGAAGAAAAAAAGACAATTATGTCGATTGGTGAAAAAGTTAAATTTTGGGAGCAACAAGATAAAATAAACAATGAGTTGATTCCACGAGTACTAAAAAATCATGAAATGATTTCTAAACTTACAACTCAATTCTCAAATTTATCTTCATCAGAAATCAGCAGAAAAAAAATAATATTACGAAATTTAACAAAAAACTATCTTTCTTACATTGCAATAATAATATCAATAGTATCGTTAATATTAACGTACATATTTAGGTAATACAATGAAATCATATGATTTACTCAATAGTTTAAAACAAATTGAAGTAGATGATAAGTACTATGAGCAAGCTAAAAATTTCGAGGCATCCTTTAATAAGATGAAAAAGGATGATTTTGTAATTGAAACAGCACTAGTTGCAGAAGAAACTTTTGAAAAAATGTTTGAGTTGCGAAATGTACCTGATGATTTTTTTGACGCTTACAAAGATTCTTTCACTAATTCTGAGATTAATCTTTTTCAGCATTTTAAGGATATTCTAAATAATGATAATATCAGAAGTTCTAAAGGTTTTATCAGTACTCTAAAAGGTAAAATCTTTGAACTTAGAGCAATGGATCAATTAAATATTGAAAATCCTGATATGGATTTTCTACTTGCTGATTCTGCCAATCAACCAATTTGGGATATTAAGGGAATCGATTTGGATAGAGCTGTAGAATTTTTCCAAGCAAAAGTTAGACAACCTAGTTATCTAAGCAGATTAGTAGAAAAAATTGAATCTAATCCTGATGTAAAATTTCTACTTAGTGAAGAATTATATGAAAAGGCAATTGCTAAGTTTCCTGAGTTACAAGAAAATTTAAAACTAATTAACATAACCAATAGTGAATTAACTCAGGAAGTAAGCGAAAAACTAGATGTTTTAATTGGGAATTGGGGTATTGACCTTCCAGATGAATTAGGAGATTGGTTACCTTGGATTGGTGAAATAGTTTTGGGTCTCAAGTTGCTCGTTCAATTAGTTAATAACAATAGAATCTATGAATTTTCAAATCAAGATTTAAAATCTAAAACTGCAATACTTAAAACAATATCCTTATTATCCAAATTTGGTATAAAATCGGCCTTTCTTTGGTTAGGGACTTATGCAGGAGCACCTTACATTCCGCCCTTTGGGGCAATTGTAGGTGGGACAAGTGGTGTAATATTAGGTAGATCTATATCAAAAATGATAGACCCTCATTTGCAACAAATAGTAAAATTGCTACTAAATATTGATGAAGATGCAATGTTCTATTTTTCTAACAAATTTAATGTTGATACGATAGGATACAATATGTTGAATATTGATTTTGAGAATAAATGAGCTGGGAAATGCTTCCCAGTTTCAATTTATCAAGAGTAATTATGTGGAAACCGCACATGATACCGACCATGATACCGACCATGATGCAAAGTACATTGCAGAGCAAGTAAAGAAGCTAATTCTTGCTATTGAAATAGCTGAGTTAAGCAGAAAAGAAATATTTGAGAAGCTTAATATAAAGCATAAGCCAACTTTCAGGGAAGACTACTTGAATCCATCCAGAGAAGCTGGTTTTGTAGAAATGACAATACCAGATAAACCTCAAAGTAAACTTTAGAAATACCGTTTGACTGCTATGGGGAAGAGGCTGTTAGAAGGTTTGGAGAAAAAATAAATGCTTAATCTGGAAAGATTAAGCTACGAATTTAATTGATAGCAATTGAAAATGATCATCCTTCATTTGATTACGGCGAGACAAGAGGGGGGGGGATTTGAGGGTGTGAAGGTGCGAAAGGGCGAAAGTGTGAAGGGACAAGAAAGTTAAATATAGGGGTATGTATATCTCAAAAAGGGCAAAAAAATAATGTTTTGCTGTAATTGATTTTACTGCAGTGATTTATGACATTACACTTTCCTTACATTTGCTGAATAATGTAAAATGTAAAATTAAATGTGTTAAAGATAATACAGACCAAGGGGAATAAACGAAGGGGTGATTTAATGTAATGTAATCCAGAGCTGGTTATCCGTCGTGCAAGACTATGGATGATTTTCAAAAGCTATGGGTACGCATAATCCAAATCAGGGATGATTTGGCTACATTTAGTTAAGTAATAGGATTGAGGACGACAATTATTGCCGCCCCCAGTCCAAAAAATCTTAACTCAATATTTTTTTTACTTCAATAATACCATTCTGCCGGAGAAAACTTTTCCTTCTGCTCTTAATGAGTAATAATATATTCCACTTGGCTGAGATTCAGCATTCCAGATTATCTTATGATCACCAGCAGCTAATTGCATATCAAGAAGATTATCGATCAATTGCCCTCTGGTGTTATAGATATTCAAAGTAACCTGAGTAGATTCTGAAAGATTAAAGGCAATTCTGGTTTCCGGATTGAAAGGATTAGGATAATTTGCTACTCCTAAAGATAAACCTGAAAGTTCATCTTCATTATTACCAACAGGTTCATAAGTGAAATCTACGCTGATCAATTCTGATTCTGAATCAGTATATACAGCACTTACAGCAGCAGTATAGGTAATTCCTGCTTCCAGATCCGTCAACTGGTAACTAAGCTCTGTGGTGTAATCCAAAGGTGTCTGCATATCGTCCAGATAAACATTGTAGCCTTCCAGATTTCTAGGGGGAAGAATCGGTTGTTCCCATTCCATATGTCCATTCACGGGATCAACAGTAAGTCCATCAGGTTGAAATGGATATTCTACAATTACCACAAATACAGAATTGGAAGGACCAGAGATCCCTTCTTCATAAACTGCTAAAAGATAATATTCATAGGTAATATAATCCCATACATAGTCATCGAATTCTCTGACCCCTGCATCATCAATTTCAGCCAGAAGTTCATCATTTCTATAAAGCTCAAATCCCGTTAAAAAGCGGTCATCAGGCATTTCCCACTGAAGATTTATTGTATATAATTCTACTTCGGCTGTCAAATTGACCGGGGCTGGCAATAAGGGACCAGGAGTACCAATTGTTCCATCCTGATTAAATCTTTGAGCATAAATGCCATCACTGCCACTTCCCCAGGAGATAACAAAGCCATCAGAAGGGATAAAGCCACCATCCAGATAAATTATATCTGACATGTCAGTGTGCATTTTTTGAGTTTGCATATCAGAAATTATCAGGGTTTCATCCCAGACAATATCCCCCTCTGGATTGACTCTCTCTGCTAATATCTGTTCATTGTTAAAGTTACCCCAGGGATAGGTTGAATATGTAACCACTACATCTTCACCAAATGGACGCAAGGCAATAATTGTTCCTCCCGTTGGCTGGATATTTGATATTGTTACTCCTTCATTTCCATAGAGCAATTCACCATCTGAATTAATCTTCTGTCCCACGATACCTGAATTATTCTGACCAGGATCTGTTTCTTCCCAGTAAACACAAATATTCTCATCTATCGGCTGAAATATCACCTGAGGATAATATTGATTATTAGCTCCATGATCACCCACCTGAATACCATCAGTAAATATTGCTGTGCCGTCTGTGGTGATATGCTGTGCATAAGCCCGGCTGATATTTTCACTATTACGATCATCATGCCAGGCTATCACTGCTCCCCCGGAACCATCAGGAGCCCAGGAAAATACCTGATTCCAGGCAGAAATACCCGAAGCATCAGAAACAACTGCCGGGGCATCCCAGACAGGAGCACCACTATTAGCATACTTCTGGATATAGACAAAGCGGTCAGGTGCCCAATATGGTCCTGAATCCACAAAATATTTCATCAGAAAATTGCCTTCACTGCCATCATTATCAGCAGCCATAAGCTGGGGCCAATTACTGGTTTCTGGTTCATTGATGATGATAGGAGTTTCCCAGTTCTCAGCACCATCAGGAGAAATACTGCGAGCGATTATCTGATATTCATCAGACCAGGCAAAAATGCAGTTATTATTGGCAGTAACCGTAACTTTTGGTGCAACATTAAAATCCCCATTAGAGAGGTTTATGCCGTTCCCACCCCAGGCAAATTCACCATCAGGCGTAATTTTATAACCAAAAATATCAAGCTGATCTTCCCCTTCACGGACATCATTAAATGCCATTATGGCATTACCATCATGATCTACTGTCATATCCCAATCTGTGAGCCAGGTCATCTGCGTGTGATCACTCACCAGAATCCCATTTTCGTCCCAGACAATGTTTCCCTCAGCATCAAGGTATTGCAGGCGCATATTGTAATTTCCGGTGCTATTGCTCCACCAGCCAATATATGAACTGCCATCAGGATTCTGAGCTGTTTTAGGAATGGTTTGATCTCCACCCAGATTTGAAATCTGATTATTAAATTCGGGGTCTTCGCTCCAATCTGCCTGCAGCAGACTAAAGCATAAAATTAATACAAATAAAATTAGCTTTTTCATTACAATCTCCTTTTTTTCATTAGAATTAAACTTTCTTCATATTCCATAACTTATAACAAATAAATAAGTAAAAATTACACAAAACATTATCCATAGTTGAACACGCTCAAATTCACATATTTTAATCTAAAGAACTATTTTAACCAATTTCCAGCCTAAAACTATCTAAAAAAAATCTTCTTCTTAGGTTTTGTATTTCAAAAACCAAATTTCGAATCTCTTTAAGTTCCATTTTTAGGATATCATGCGGAATCCATTTATACTATATCTTAATGCAATAACTGTGCCAAACCAAAAGCTACTGATATATAGCACCTTAGGGTTTTACTCTTAATTAATACTGTACGCCTGCGAACACCTGCACGTTCAGCACCGAACACTTTTTTGGGAGTATCCTGCCATTATTTGCTAATCGCTCAAAATCCTTGACTTATTGTTACAATCTCTGGTTACTATTCAGCATTTTCAGTATAAAATCATTGTTATTAGTAAATCCTGAATTTCTCTAAGTTCATTAGTGAGATGTGTTTTATTTAGTAATAACTTAATTGTTATCAGTCTGGGAATGATATATTCTGTTATCCTCAATTTTGCCCGTAGTCTGCAAAGATCAGGTTTTCAGGATAATCTCCTTTTTTGTCATTAAAATTCCAGATATTCCAGGGGATTTGCTGCCCTAGCGTCTCTACGAATTTCAAAGTGCAGACATGGTTCATCTACTAAGCCGGACTGTCCGGATTCTGCCAGGATAGTTCCCTTTTCCACCGTATCACCTAATGTTACCAGTAAATGATCATTATGGCTGTAAATGCTATAATAGCCATTCTGATGATCAACTATTACCACTCTCCCACTGCCGCCATTTCTACCTGCAAAAACAACTACACCTTTATCTACACATTTCACTTCTGTACCAATATCTACAGAAATATCTATTCCATCATTATGAAGCGTTAAGCGTTTGCCTTCTGCCTGATAGTCACCATAACCGCGAATGATCTTCCCCTCAACAGGCCAGATCAGTCTTTCATAAGTGAACTTGTAGGAATAATCAGGTTTATAGGAAGTCTTATTTTGCAGTCTTGCTATCAGGTCATTCATTGCTGCCTGAGCTTCTTCCAGCTCTCTCTTACGTTTCATTGCCTCCTGGTATTCCTGATCCAGCGAGGTTACTTCCTTATCGATAATGATCAATTCTTTCTGATATCTGCTTTTCTTCTTTTTGGATACTATCTTATTCCACTGCACATCTTTAAAGTATTTTTCATCTTTTTTCTCTTTCGTTTCCAGAGATTTACGACTACTTTCGAGACTGTTTATATCAGCATTAACGGTTTGCAGTTCTTCTCCGGCAGCTTCCAGACTTGTTGCCAGAATCCAGCTGTCCGCAGATGGATATAATATACTGGCATAATGACTTATCACCAGAGCACTACTCAGTTCATAGGCAGAATTATATAGTTCTTGAACAGTCTGTTTTTTGGAATTAAGATCTTCATTTGTATTTTTCAATCTTTGGCGGGTCTTATCCCATTCTTCCTGAGCTTTGCATTGATTGGTTTCCAGTTCACAAATAGTACTTTCCAGTTTTTGTTTCTTTGCCCGCATTTCTGCTTTCTGAGCTTCTTTGGCAGCTTTCTGATTTTGATTCTGCTCAATGAGTGTATCCATCTGCTCCAGTTCACTATTCAATTTCTCAAGTTCCTGCTGCTTGTCAGATAATTCATCAGCATTTATATATATTGCACTCAATAAGATTATGACGATCAGAATTCTGAACATTATCACCTACTTCAGTATGATAAATTTCCGCTGGCTGCGATAGTTCCCAGTTTCCATTGCCAAAAAATATACTCCGCTGCTAATCTGCTTTCCCTTTTCATTATCCATTTGCCAGCAGATATTATGCAGACCTTGAGTATATTCCTGATCAGTCAAGTTCTTTACTTTCTGTCCCTTAATATTATAGACATTAATTATAACTTTACCGGGATCTGATACGGCAAAATTTATCTTCATCTCAGATCTGCGGTTATTATTTTTTACAAAAGGATTAGGTGACACAGGGTATAGTTCAGTAATAAACGGTATCTCCTCACTTTCCAATTCACACCCGATTTCTCTGCCATTCACTTTCAGACTGATTTCCTGTGATTTTACCTGCCTTTTCAGTTGCAGTTCCACGATCTTATCACCTTTACAAAGCTCATTTGGGGATGCGATGGCAAGCTTATAACTCTCCTGCTGATTATCTGCCCAGAGCAGATCATCACTAATTATTTGTGCCTGAGAGACAACTGCCGGCATTTCCAGATCAAGACTAAAGACATTTCCCTTTGAATAAACGCTGAGATTGTTACCAGTCTGGCTGATCATAATATCTCCCTGGGGAGCGATTTGATTTTCACGCATTTCCACTGGAAATTCTTCTATCATATCTATACAATACTGCAAAATAAGAGCAGCATCATAACTGTCTATTGTATTATTACCATCCACATCAGCTGTGATCAATCGCCATTCATCCCATGGTAAAGGTGCCACCAATGGTTCTATCCCCACACTGTATTGCAGCACAATAGCTCCATCATAAGCTTCCACCCCATCTTCCTTATCCACATTTCCATATTCCCACACACGAGGATAATCTACATAAAAAGTTCCATTTACGAGCCCATCCTCATCCGGCTCAAAACTAAAATCTGTTTCCAGATCAAGATCATAAATCTCTGATCCTGCTTCCAGCCAGACATAATAATCCAGACTTATCTGATCAAAGTGGACACTTATATCAAAATCACTTTCCGGTGACCCTGATGCAGTAAAATCAAATGCTCTCTGGCCTTCATCGTCAAACGGTTCCCCAAATAAGGTGTGAAAACGTGAAGTGGGATAGTTCATACCCATGGTTGAAAGATATATTTGACAACCTTCTTCCGCAGGCTTTGCCGGTAAGGCAGGAAAATCATATATTGCATCAAAGTCATCACTGCTGTTTCCAACACTACCCATACTGATCTCTGAATTATCTCCTCCCTGACTCAAGCTTACATCTATTTGCCAATCAGGTACTATTACAGGCACATTTAATCCTTCATTATAGGGAATGATCTCTGCCAAAATTGCAAAAGCTGAATCTCTGAAATTATATACATAAAAAGATTCTCCTGGCTCTACCTCAGTTACAGACTCAAACAAACTATCTCGATATGCATAAATTTGTTTTGAAATACTGCCTACCTGAACCATCTGCCGGTAGCTGTATGTCCAGGTGAAATAATGAAATAATAATCCATTGATTTTCATCGCAGCCGGGTGTGGATTTGGCATCAGATTCCATCCAGGCTGCAAAAGCATTGTAATATTACCACTTAAAATATCACTATTTCCGCTATATTGACATTCTTGAGGTAGATCCAGCCAGTAACCTTTGCCATATTCAAGACTATCTGCTGTCAGGTATTCCTCACCTGTCCATTCATATAATTCAGCATCGGTCCCAAAGATATCATCTACTGCCAGCTCTTCATCCGGCCACACACTGGCAACATTGTGCCAGCCAGGTGACAGGTCATAATGATACTCCAGAGGTACAATCCCTATCTGATAATCCGAAACGGCCATATTGTAGTTACCATTAATACTGTGATATGCTATCCGCAGATTTGCATCGTGTATTGTAACATCTTCTGGAGCAGTCCAAAAAATATTTTCAATATATTCAGTCATAGTATCTATGATCACAATTTCCTGCATCCCGTTATTGAGCACAAGTGATGCAAAATCTATCAATTGTGGAAATAATATCTGCACCTGGGTAGTAACTTCATCCCCAGCCTGGTAAATAGTATTAGAATGACCAATGAAATCCAGATCAGGCTGCACATTGCCTACATGTAATTGCAAAGAAGCAGCACCCACAGCACTCATAACCACCTCATCAGGAAACTCATCATTCAGGTTTAGTAATTCTCCAGTATAGTTATTTTCCAGATAGATAATTTCATAATCAGGAAATTCATCATCAATTTCAATTGTGAGAATCTCTCCTTCTTCAAACTGCGATCGCACCTCAATCGCCCAGGTCTTCCAGGTTTGTCCCGTAAGGTAAAATTCCCTGACATCACGCTTATACCAGTTCTGAGTCCATTCCGGATGATAGATCCTCGTATATAATTCCTCTCCCAGATAGGGTCCGGATAATTGATCAAAATATTCATCAAAGCCGTCAGTTGCGTATTCATTTCTGCAAAATGATATTGAGTCAATTATTGCTTCATTACTGAAATAGACCTGATATAATGTCCTGCAGACGGTAAATACTTCCTGATCAAAGAAATATTCCGTGCCCTGGACGTTAATGGCACTTATTTTATAACCATACCAGCCATAAAGCTCTGCCTGATCATCAGTATAGACGAAATCCTGTCCGTTAATATTAGTGCTTACAAGTGAAGGATCAGTTTCCCAGCTCGCATGAAGCTGCCAGTTAGTATTAGGCATAATGCAACGGTAAACATTAAATCCCATATTACCCGACTGCTGCTCTGCTTCCCAATATAATTGACTGTAATCATCCAGTCCAATTCCTACCAATTCACCGATCACAGCAGGAGTCGTATATACCAGTAATTCCTCCGAATAACTCACATTATCATTATAATCAATTGTTGCTACCTGGATATAATATCCTGTATTGATCTCCAGATCACCTATATTGATCTGATCTGCCAAAGGACTTGCCAATTCCTGATCAATTTCCCGGTCATAATAGGGTGATATTTCAGGATCGATTGGCTCAGTATCTATATATATCCTGTAGGTATAAAAATCATAGCAGGGCTCTGGCTGCCAGTTCACTTCCAACGAGTTTTCCTCAAATTCTGAAAACCATAAACTATCCACTGCCACCGTCTCCAAGCCATCATCCAGCTCCAGAACATCCGGCAGAATTGCTCCCATATCAGTTACCCAGCGATCGTACCAGTTTCGAGTATTATCATAGCGACTTTCCAATTCCCATTCTCCGCTGGCATAATCAAAACCGTAAAAAAGATTCAATTGATAAGTATTTTGCAGAAATTCATTCGGTAATTCGTCCATTTCCATATGAAAAAAAGGGTCGTAAACATCATAGCTGTTCCAGTCCTCAATAGCAAATTCCCTGAATGCTCCTCCCACTCCAGGAAGATCAACGTCATCATTCACTACCAGCATGGTGTCATCATAAACAAAATAAAATGGATAGAGCGAATAATTAACAGCATAATAATCATTGATATAGCAATCAAAGTAATTGCCATATTCATTAGCAGGGATCATTAGATAATCTCCCTGATTGATCAGATCATAATGAAGATCAGAAAGGTCTCGAGTCGGTAAATTTGGATTGGAATGAACTACCGAAAGCTGACAGTTTGCCCTGTTTCCATGCCGGTTCCAGTCATAACTATGTATCTGAGCAGAAAATTCTCTGCGGAAATTCTCCCTGATATAATCTGTAGCCTGCCTGCAGGCTACTATCTGCGGATGATCATCGTTTCTGGATGGATCACTTATTGATTTACCATTTGTATAGCTGCCCACCTCTGTCCATTCCACTTCCCTGCCGGCTCCGCTGATATACCAGAACATGGCATCCCATGCCAGCAGGCAATCCAGTGAAATAGTTGTGGTAATATAATCATCATTAGGATGAGGAGTTGATAGTATCACAGGTTGTGATGCTTCAGGATTAAAAATATATAATCCCCAGCCATAACCAAAGGCACCGATCTCATCATCATATTCCTCTTCTGTCCCATTATCATCATAATACTGCTCATCTACATCTTCCCGCAGTATCTTAAAATTCCTGCCGCTTTCCAAATCCGTGAAATCCACTACTTCATAGGGAAAACCAAAGCTGTCTATTAAAGCCTCAGCTTCCTCAAGTTCTTCATTGATAAATGCGGCATACACAGCTCCCCACTGCAGCAATTCTTCTTCATCCGGGATATGAAATGCTCCAAATCCCTCTGTTTGCTCTTCCCAGGGTGCATATAAATTATATCCATTCCTTGCAATTCCCTCAGCAATATGACTCACCCAGTTGTCATAAGTGCAGTCTGGTGCTTCTCCATATAGAAAATTCCTTAAGCTGTCCGTCTCCACAGTAACTCCCTGCAAAACCCAGACTGAGCATAATAAGATCAGTATAATAATTTCTTTCTTCATAATCACTCTATAATGGAAGGATTACCCGAATGTTCCGCTTCCTGCAGAGCTACTTTGGTTTGTCGCAAACAATCACCCACCTTAGATCCCGGTCGATAAATTGTACCACCAAAATCTAATCCCAGCTTTATTTGTTTATTGTCACGGTAAAATTCCGTCCCGGCTATCACTTCATCCAGTTTGCCTATTAATTGCCTGATGCCGATGGAACCTGTTGAAGGCAGGATCATTAAAAATTCTTCATCAGACCATCTTCCCAATCTATCTTGTCTCCGCAATGTTGTTCGCAGTTTTGAGCCTGTCTTATTGATCAGATAATCTGTAAAGCTTTGACCAAAATCGTTCTTTAATCCTGCCAGATCTCTGATCTTTACGAGCATCAAACTGAATTCAGCCTTTTCTCTGTCTGCTCTGGCGCTTTCATAATCCAGATATTCCATTAAGGTTTCACGATTTGGCAATCCGGTTACCCGATCTGTTCTCTGCAGCAATTCACCTTGTCTGCGTGCTTCTTCCAGTTCATTCACCAGACTTTTTGCCTTGATGCTTTCTTTCTCATACTGCTGCTTCAGGGTTTCATTATCCGTCTGCTGTTTTTCTAATTCCTTATTCTTCTTCTCGTCCTCATCATGATATTGCTCAGCAAGCGAGATCAAACCCGTCTCTATTTCTTTACCAAGGGCTTCTTTTTCTATGATATCACGTCTGAATTTCCGCTGACCGATTGTTTCCATTATCGTTAAAAATATTTCTTCCCGATCATGTTGAGAACTTTTGAAAAAGAAGTATACAATAAGATAGATCATCACTGCTAATACTAAAAATCCAAACAATGCTCTGAAAATCAGATTTAATGATATCTGACGAATTATATCATTATCAAAAAAAACCATTATCATTACCTTATTTAATCCAATCCCGCCTTCCAGTACTTCAGGTAATACCACAAATTCATAACCATTCAAAATTTGACTTTCGATACCGGAATAGATCTGATTAGGTTCAATAATTGGGATTTCCTCTATTTTACCTGAAAGAGAATATTGCAGATTGCCCTGCTTAAAATACAGCATGATCTCTGATACCATCAATATTGATTCCGATAAATTATCAAAATATCCACTAAAAAGGTAATCTGCAAATGTTTGTGAATTGCTCTCTTCAAGGCATTTGGGCATATCTATCGCAAACACTGTCACTCGATTTTTATCTGCTTCCACTGACCACGCTGATTTATAAAGGATCTTATTATCAGCAAGTAATCCCACTCTATCAATTACAAGTTCACCTGATTCTTCACCCTGAGTGATCATATTCTTATATGCCGGGATTATTTTCGTTAAGTCTTTGCCTTTCAGATTCATATCAGTTGATGCTATCACCTTGCCATCAATATCAGCAACCATTATAAAATCAAGCCCATAACGCATCGCTGTATCATCAAGATGCATCATTGAGATTTCTGATGACCTGTTTATTTCACTGATCACCTTATCTGATACTGATTCCAGTTTATCATTCAGGATTTCTTCATTACTCAGCAGCAGCATATCATAGTCTTCGGCTATTTGAAGCACTCGGTAAACTGAATTTATCTTTATCTCATCTATCTGCTCACGCAAATGAACAAGGGCTTTGTAAAAGACCAGGATCGTGGAAACCATGATCAATAAAAGCATCACCAGATGGAATGCCACATTATGCTTTCTTCTCAATTTTCCCTCCTATTTCAAGATCAGAGTTTTTTCAATCACTCTGCCTTCTCCAGCTTTCAGCATCAAGAAATATATCCCACTGCTTAACTTTCCGTTATATCTCCAGATTTGCTCGCCTTTTGTTTGATCCAGGATCACCTCATCTACCTGCTGTCCCCGCACATTATAAATCCCCAGTTTTCCGCTGGTATTTTCTCCCAGATCATAATTTATGCTCAACCCGGATCGACTGCCGAATATATAAGGATTCGGATAGATCCTCATACTGATAGATGCTCCAGATATCTCATCTGGATCATTATCATTACCTTCAAATTCTGCCAGCACATCTTCCATGAAATCAGCCGCTTCTGATTCGTTGCAGTAATATAATGGGAACCCTAAGATAAAACAATTACCACCATAACTGCTTCGCACGGCACACGGCTGACCAGTATATTCACTGCCGGCAATCCCTTCGTAAGCAAATATGGATGCATCTCCTTCAGGATAGATTACCACATAAGGCAATCGACCATTAAATGCTGCCGGCACCTTGTCTGCATCAATATTTATATCAGTATATATCTCAGAACTGGCTCCCACAAATTCCTGAGCACCAGCAAGAATATATTCAGGACTCCCGGTAAATTGCTGCAGAAATTCTTCACTCAAATCATCACTCGTTTTCCAGCCCGATATCAGCAGATTTCCACCGGCATATACGTAACTGCCCAGCACCCCTTCATTATCACCAATATTCTTCTGACTTATATCAGCATCATGCCAGATCACAGTACTATAATTCCTGATCATATCCGTGGTTATAGCCCCTTCATCTGCATAATCATAATTAGTGATTGCCATTCCGGTTATGGAAGCATAAAAATCATCCACCATAGCATCTGTGGGACTGCCTGGATTACCATTACCATCCATGCTCTCATCTATCACCAGCACTCCCTGATCCAGTGGCCATTCCTCTATAAATACTTCAAATATATTACTCGCTTCACTCTCAAATTCATCATCTATCACTGCCACCACTTTGTAATAATAAGTCATTCCCACTTCCAGACCCATATCCACATACATCATATCATCTATTATCTCTCCTGTTACCAGTTGATAAGGTCCTGCTTCATCCTCTGCCCTGCTCAAACGATAGCCGTCCACCATCAGCTCATCTCCCCATACAGGTGACCAGTAAATAGCGGCTCCACCTTCAAATGGATATGCTCCCGAGATCTCCAGACTGTGATGCGTAACTCCTCTATCCAATAACCAGCTGTCAGGATCAAATGCTATTTCTTCAATCATTATATCATTTAGTAAACTCTCGGTCATGGCTATTCCACTTGAGGCATCCACCAGTAAACTATCTGCCTCTCCGCTCTCATAAGTTACCCACACCGGTGCTTTACCCTCAAATACTGTATTACTGCTGCTTGTGGTCTTCACATAAGTTCGCAATTTGGGAATATTATCATAAGGATTCACGAACCAGGTATAGTCATAGCTGGGAATTCCACTCCCAAATATCCACTGATCAAAAAACTGCTCATAATCCTCACCCGTCACATCTTCTACTACTGCCTGAAATTCACTTGTTATTGCATTGCCATGCATATAGGTAGCAAAATATTGCTGAAGTATTTCAAAGAATTGCTCGTCTCCTGCCTGCATCCTTAGCATATGAAGCACGGATCCCGCTTTCTCATAAACCGGAGGTGTGAAATAATTATAAAAAGTGGGATTATAAATTGTATAATTGTTCCCGCCAGCCCAGGATAGATAATATCCTTGAATGCTGCTTGCTACATAGTCCTGCATAGCTTCATAACCATAAAGCTCTTCTGTCCAGAGAGCTTCTGAATATACCGCAAAACCCTCAGATAGCCATACATCGGGAAAATCTAAAAAAGCTACGCAATCACCAAACCACTGATGAGCAAGCTCATGGGCAAAAACCATCTCATAGGTGTGATTTCCATTGATCAGATAATTTGCCAGAGTCACCATTGTCTGATGCTCCATACCGGCAAATATCGTCATTGGAACCACGCAATTACCAAACTTCTCAAACGGATACATCCCATAGATCTCGGAAAAATAATTTATCATTGCAGGAATATTCTCAAAATCTTCTTCAGCATTTGCCAACTGATTAGGCGGACAAAAATTCTGCACTAACAGATCTTCACCATTAGGCAAAGTGCATTCCTGCTCAAATTCCACAAAATTCGAGGCATGAAAACACGCTAAATAAGTGGTCATGGGATTCTCACCTATCCAGTGAGTAGTATTTGTGCCATCTCCATTATCTTCTATCCCGGTGCGGATCCCATTAGCTGCCACCAGCCAGTCATCCCGCAGAGTGATATGCAGATCCACAATTGCCTTATCCCAGGGATGATCATAACAGGGCCACCAGTAGCGGCTCGCATCCGGATCAGATACCGTGAACACATAATTATTATTCCAAAACATCCCGCCACCATAGCCGGGACTGCTTGCTGGATAACCATTATAACTCACACTCGTGGTAAAATCTTCTCCAACTGCCATTTCTCCTAATTCCAGGATTACAAAATCACTTGTTACTTCAAAATCTACTCCCTCTCCATTCACCAGCGCTTCACTGACTGATAAACTCTCTATCTCATAAGCTATTTGAGTTATCACCTCAGTCGCCGTCACATGTGCGATTACTGTCCCTTCAATATAATGATTTGCCGTATCCACATCCAGAAAAAGTTCATACTTTGTAACATCAAATCCATGAGCAGAATCTGCTCTCGCGCTTTCGAACTTAGTCACTTTATCTGATATCTCATTCTGCTGAGGATATCCAAAAATTAAAATTGGTATTAATATAAAAATTATTAACAATATTTTCCTATTCATATTATGCTCCCAGTATATTTCCCGTAACATCAATTAACCTGACTATCCGTCAAGCTAAAATACTCATTACCCTGAAACTAATAAAAACCCGCCTATTCTCACCCATATCGCAGAAATGACCCGGAGCAACAAAGCACGTACTCACATTTTAATGTCACTACGTGCTTTGTTGCTCCTGCTGATATACCCATATATGCACCTAACTAACAACCTGACAGTTAATTAACCACACATTATACTTCTTTTCCGATGATTTGGTTGCTCCTCAGTATCTTAAAGCTACCTTATGCTAAATTTCGGGATATATCTTCAGTAAACAACGTCACGTCTTGGAAATCATTTGACACCATAACTCTAACCTATAAAAGGCGTCTTTCCCCTGAAAAGAGAAATTGAAAAAAATATCGCGTTTTGGAGATGAAATATGAGCAAAGTAGCAGTTATTGCTATAGGTGGAAACTCCCTGATCAAACCCGGTCAGCGGGGTACAGTAGAAGAACAGTTTGAAGCAGTTACTTCTACAGTAGAAAATATCTATAAGATCATTGAGCTTGGCTATAATGTGGTTATCACGCATGGAAATGGACCTCAGGTGGGAAATATCCTGATCCAGTCTGAAGCTGGCAAGCATCAGGTGCCTTCTCTTCCGCTTCATTATTGCGGAGCTTTTTCTCAAGGTGGAATGGGTTATATGATCCAACAGGTAGCTCAAAACGTATTCGCCCGGGAAGGTCATCATCAGGATGTTGCAACTATCGTCACTCAGGTGCTGGTTGACCAGAATGATCCTGCCTTTGAAAATCTCACTAAACCGATTGGTCCCTTTTACCCCAGTATAGAAGAATTGCAGCATCGCATCGATGAGCATGGCTGGGTGGTTGTGGAAGATGCCGGCAGGGGCTATCGCAGAGTGGTTGCATCTCCCAAACCTTTAGAAATTATTGAGCAGACAATTATCAAAACACTGATCAAAGCTGGTGATATGGTAATAGCCGTTGGTGGTGGCGGAATTCCTGTGATCAGAGAAGATGGTGCCCTGCAGGGTATTAGTGCTGTTATAGATAAGGATTTTGCTTCATCCCTGCTCGCTTCTGAGATCAATGCTGATCTCTTTATTATCTCCACTGGGGTAGAAAAAGTGGCAATAAATTATAAATCAGATTCTCCTCAATGGTTGAATTCATTGAATATGGAGCAATGCCGGCAGTATCTGGACAATGGTGAATTCGCCAAAGGCAGCATGATGCCCAAGATAGAAGCATCCTTGAATTTCCTGGAAAATGGTGGCTCAGAAGTGATCATTACTTCTCCGGAAAAACTCTATGATGCAGTAATAGGCGAAACCGGTACCCATATCACAAAATAGATCATATCAGGAAAGCACAAGCGTCCCTGTTTTTTGATTCGCTTCTTTTCACTTTTCACTCCTCACTCCTCACTAATTTTTACCTTGCCGGATTTTATGGTTCAATCTACTTTGCCAAAAAATATTGAAAGGGTAATTATGTTACAAAGAGTTACTGATCCCAAACAGCTTAATGATGAACGGGATTTTGATCGGGCGCTGAGACCTCGTAGACTGGCTGATTTCATCGGACAGCCGCAGATTAAGGAAATTCTGGATATCTCTATCCAGGCAGCAAAACTCCGTAAAGAACCTCTTGACCACGTTCTACTTTATGGACCTCCCGGATTGGGTAAAACTACGCTCTCTTATATTATTGCCAATGAATTGGAAGCAGAGATCAAAGCATCATCAGGTCCTGTCCTGGATAAACCAGGTGATCTTGCCGGTATACTTACTAATCTGCAAAGAAATGACTGCTTTTTTATTGATGAAATTCACCGCCTGAATCATGTGGTGGAAGAATATATGTATCCCGCTATTGAAGATTTCGGTATGGAGATCATTATTGATAGCGGTCCCAGTGCCCGAACTCTTAAGATCGATCTGGAGCCTTTTACCCTGATCGGTGCTACAACCAGGGCAGGGCTGCTCACAGCTCCGCTGCGTGCCAGATTCGGGCTTATATTGCGGCTTGATTATTATGATCAGGATAGTATTCTGAAGATCATCAAACGCTCAGCGGGACTTATGGAAATCCCCATTGATGAGCAGGGTGCTATCGAAATTGCCAGACGCAGTCGCGGTACGCCACGTGTGGCAAATAGATTATTACGTCGCGTACGTGATTATGCGCAGATCCGTGGTACCGGTGTGATTGATGAAGCTATTGCCTTGAAAGCTCTTAAGATGCTGAATGTTGATGATTCTGGTCTGGATGAGATGGATAAACGCATCCTTGCCACTATTATCGATAATTATGATGGTGGACCCGTCGGGCTTAAAACACTGGCTGTGGCAGTTAATGAAGATCCGGGCACAATCGAAGAGATTTATGAACCCTATCTGATCCAGCAGGGATTCCTGGATCGCACTTTGCAGGGAAGACGAGTCACCCCGAAGGCATATAGGCATCTAAATCGGGATATTCATAACGCTCAGTATTCGCTTTTCGATGATACAGATGAGTCTTGAAATATATTGACGTAATTGACTTGATAAAATTTTTTAACTCCCCTGTGGGCGATTAGCTCAGTTGGTTAGAGCGCTACGTTGACATCGTAGAGGTCACTAGTTCGAATCTAGCATCGCCCACCATTTTCTTTTAGATACCGGAGGTTATGTGAAACTTATCGTGATTGGCTCAGGTAATTGGGGCACCGTTCTGGCGAAGCTTTTCTCCACAAAAAATGATGTTCATTTGTGGACTATTAACGAAAAGGAAGCGCAGTTTATCCGCACTAATAGAGAAAGTCCCCTGCTAACGAATTTTAAGATTCCGGATAATATGGTAGTAGAAGCAAAATTCACATCTTCTATCGAACCCGAGGACATTGTAGTAGTAGCTATTCCTTCCCGCAAAATGGAAGAACTTATCCTGGAATTCAAAGAGCACAGCTATCATAAATTCATCTTCGTAAATGCCTCAAAGGGTGTGGAACACACCACTCTCACTACTACTTATGAAACCGTTCGCATTCACCTGCCGGAAGTGAAATTTGCTAATCTCTCTGGACCTACAATTGCCCGGGAACTGGCTGAAGGTCTGCCGGCAAAAGCTATTCTGTCATCAAAAGATGTTTCTCTACTTTTGGAATTACAGGATATTCTTGATAATGACCTGCTTAAGTATGAATTCTCCCGCGATGTGATCGGTAATGAACTTGCTGCAGCCATGAAAGGGCTGATCGCTATTGCCGTGGGCATCTCAGATGGGTTAGGTTTCAAAACAAACGTCTTTGGGCTTATTATTACCTATGGACTGTGGGAATTTGAAACAGTGATGAAATTTCTCAATGTACCCACCCAGACAGTGTATGGCATAGCCGGAATGGGTGATCTGATCACAACCTGTATTTCGGAAAACAGTCGAAATCGTACCTTTGGAAAATACCTTGCTCAAGGCTATTCGCTTGAGGATGCGCTCCTTAAAGTGGGTATGGAAGTGGAAGGGGTTTCCATGGCAAAAACTATTCGTAAACTGGCTCAATTCAATCTGTCTATCCCCCTGGTTTCCTGCATCACGCGGATTATTTTTGATGGGGTGGAAGACATTAGAAAAGAGTTACTTGATACACTTAATTCCATCTCGTGAAAAAAAAGTATTGCCAGTTTAGATTAACTTAAATTATTTAAAATCATTAAAAATGGAGCTGAATTATGGAAAATTTGATTAATGACATGAACATTAATTTTGATGCTCTGCTTAAGCAGGGTTTCGCTGTAATTGATGTTCGCTACAAAGAATATGAAATAGTCTCTGAAGGATTTAAATACGTTATCATACTTGTAGATCACGACCGTGAGGATTTCTATGCTGATATGCTGAAAAGTTATCTTGGTCATGATCTTGAAGATAATAATGTCTATGAGATCTGGCTTTCAATACTTAAGCATAAGCTTAAAATGAGTGCCATGCTCAAAAGGGATATTTCAATTAAAGTAGCGACACTTGATTTTCTGGAATCAAAAGTCTAATTGATATCTGCCCCTGCTTGTGCGGGGGCTTTTTTTTTTAATTATAAACAGGAGATATAAATGGATAAATCATTACTATTGATAAAACCAAATGCCACTAAGAGAAACCTGATCGGTGCAATTATTAAAATGCTGGAAGATAACCGTTTTCATATTGCTCATCTGAAATCTTTTAACATGTCAGATGAACTTGCTCAAGCTTTCTATGCTGAGCATCACGGCAAAGGCTTTTATGAAAATCTGGTTAGTTTCATGAAATCCGGTACCATTATTGGTATTGTGGTCAAAAAAGATAATGCCATCGAAAACCTGAGAATTCTGGTGGGAAAAACGAATCCTGCAGAAGCTGATCCCGGCACAATTCGCTATCTATATGGTGAATCTGTCAGTCTCAATTCTGTTCATGCTTCTGATAGCCCCAAGTCTGCTGTAAGGGAAATTAAACTGATCTTCCCTGAATTATAATATCTCTTTTTTTAGCCGGCATCTGCCGAAATACAATATTCTTTCGAGGTAAAATGAAAATTCTTACTATCAATTGCGGAAGCTCCTCTGTCAAATATCAGTTTATCAATCTTGAAGATAAATTCGTAATGGCAGAAGGTATTTGTGAAAAAATTGCGGAAGGCAACTCTCTCTTCACTTATAAGAGTGAGAAATTTACGGTTAAAAAACAAGCGGCTGAACTTCCATCACATCAGGAAGCTATTAAACTCATCCTGGATTCGCTTCAACATCCTCAAAACGGCTGCATATCTGATATCTCTGAAATTGATGCTGTGGGACACAGGCTGGTGCATGCCGGAGAACATTATAATGGGACAGTACTCATTGATGATCACGTTATCAGCGTAATGGAGGATTGCATTCCTCTTGCCCCGCTGCATAACCCGGCAAATATCGTTGGTGTAAAAGCGATGCAGACTTTGATGCCTGATACTCCTCAATGCGGTTTATTTGACACAGCTTTTCATCAGACAATGCCTCCCAAAGCCTATCTATACCCCCTGCCCTATGAATATTATACAAAAAATAAGATAAGAAGATACGGCTTTCACGGTACTTCCCATAAATTCGTGGCACAGCAGGCGGCGCAGCATCTTAATATTCCGATTGATCAGCTTAAGATCATCACCTGTCATGCGGGAAATGGCGCTTCTATCACGGCGATTGATCGTGGAGAATCTGTTGATACCTCCATGGGCTTCACACCTCTTGAAGGCTTGGTGATGGGTACGCGGTGCGGTGATCTTGATCCTGCCATCCCTCTTTATATGCAGCGCCAATTTGGACTCAGTGTAGATGAAGTGGATACGATATTAAATAAGAAATCAGGCATCCTGGGACTTTCTGAGATGGATAGTGATATGCGGCCCATCGAAGACGGTCTGGATAATGGTGATCCAGATGCCATCCGGGCTTTTGAAGTTTACTGCTACCGTATCAAGAAATATATCGGTGCCTATACTGCTGCCATGAACGGGCTTGACGTGCTGGTTTTCACAGGTGGAGTAGGTGAAAATATGCCCCATCTGCGCGACTGGGTTTGCCGGGATATGGAATACTTGGGGATCAAATTCAATAATGATGTAAATTATCGTCGCGGCAGTGAGATTTTTGACCTTCATCAGCCGGATTCAGAGGTAAAAGTTCTTAAAATATCTACGAATGAAGAGCTGATGATAGCTCTGGAAACAGAAAAACTTCTGAACTCCCGAAGCTAATTTATTGCTCATATCTAAGTTCGTCTTGTTCGTTTTGTCTTGATGAACCGTAAGCTTGCGAAGGCTATTAGTTGCTAAAAAAGAAAGAAGATTTATGCCGCGAACAATCACGAACAAAACAAACTAAAGAAATACCAGATATTGACTTAAATTTTTTACACCTTAGGTGTTAATTATTTGTAGCAATAAAATCACACTAAAAACAATCCTTACCCTGTAGGGGTTATTTAATGGATTTATGAGAAATCATTCCCTGATAAATATCCCCTACAGGGAAAACGGTTTTTATGGGGTAAATATTTACTACAAATAACAAACTCCTACGGAGTATAAAACTATGGGGCAGGCATTATCACTAATTTATTGCCCTTACACTTAAGTTCGTCTTGTTCGTTTTGTCTTGATCAGCCGTAAGCTTGCGAAGGCTATTAGTTGCTCAAAAATGTAATTCTTACGCATCTTAATTAATGCAATAGAACAAAAGGACAGATATCAATATCTGCCCTTTTTGTTATCTATTCACTATTTACAGTTAACTGATCACTTTTTCTTCACTATTTGATCAATGCCATCTTGCGGCTTAATATTTTACCTTCTGCTTCCAGACGATAGAAATATATTCCGCTGCTTACCGGCTGATCATTATCATCTTTGCCATTCCATATTACTGAGTGCTCTCCTGAGGAATATTCACCTTCTGCCAGAGTGCACACATGCTGTCCCTTCAGATTATATACTTTCAGGAAAATATCTTCATCCTGAGTTAAGCTAAAGTTTATTTCCGTTTCAGGATTAAAGGGATTGGGATAATTGCCATTCAATTGCATAATTTCCGGCAATTGATCATCGCTTTCTCCATCGGTAAACACATTAAGAACCACATTTACCACTTTGGTATCCCAGCTGTCACAGGTGATCACAATATCACCCGTATGCAGACCAACTCCAATATCACCAGCATCAAAATTGATCGTTATCACCTGTGATTCTCCGGCTGCCAGATAACCTGATGAAGTATCCAGGTTCATCCAGCGCAAGGGATAAAGAAGCGTAAGCTCTCCAACCACATTATGAGGTTCTTCTCCATATCCATCGCCGCCAATCTCCCAGCCAATCGCCATATCTCCGGCAAATTCCGTGCTTAACTGCACTTCCACTTCACAGCTTGCCGTCTCATTATTATGTAGCACACCCCAATCATTTGCAGTCAATCCATGCCAGTTGATCAATTGACCCCAGCCGGTAGTGCCATCCCAGATCATATCACCCGAAGAACCTCCAACCACATCTCCGGCATCAAGTACATTCACTCCCAGCGGAAAGTCCAGCCACACGTCACTTACCCATTCATTATCCTCTGAGGCATTGAACACGGTAAATGTCCAGGTTGTTTCCTCTCCCGGAGTAAATGAATCTGTATCCATCGTGATATATGATCCGCTGATATCTCTGCCCGGTGCAGTAGTTTCATCAGTTCTCACAAAAAATTCCACAGGTATGTCTCCTGTATTGGTCAGTGTAAATTCATGACTTCCGGTCTCAAGTGGCTCCAGCTCATAATAGACACTATCCTGATCCACAGCAAAGGTATTTGCCAGATATCCCGTAAAGGGCAGCATCCAGTTCCAGCTATCCTCATCAGAATTTATATTTACTTCCAGATAAAAAATATAGAAATCAGGCATATTCTCTGAAATCTCAATACTGAATGAATTTTCCAGAAACCCAAATTCACCAGCACTCAGTTCGTCCAGTGTGCCACTATTATCAACTACCTCAATGAAAGGATCATTTGCTGATATTATTACTTCGATATTATGAGCTGTTTCGGCACCCATATTCTCCATTTCAATGGAGATCATTGCCGTCTCTCCAGCTTCGATATAATCATCATCTCCAGAGATGGCATAATAATTACTCATTGCCAGGAATGGTCCATCAGGCGGTATTGGTGTGGGAGTAAATAATAATGCCATCCCATCCTCCAGATTTCTGCAGGCATCAGGATAGGTATTATTATAAGTATATTGCAATCCGATCAATGAATCTTCATTTTCTATGCCCACCGTGGCATACTGTCCATGATTACCCGGATAAGAACCAACATTATTATTCGTTACGTCCAGATACTGCATTTTGATCTCACAGTCTCCTGTAGTCGTGGGATAATATATCGGATCATAAAGTATCACTTCAAAAGTCTCATCTGCCCAGGTATCACCATTAGTTATATCTGACCATTCCACCACAAAATAATGCAGGTCTTCATCATAATACCAGAACACGTTTCCTGTATCAAGTGACATGTCGTCCCAGAATACTGCTATCATGGGACTGGGTCCCTGCGGTCCTGGTATCTGGTAATTCATAAAATTAGCTGTTTCATGGTAACCCGGGGCTATCCAGCCATTTGTGCATATACTTATCTCATCATATTCTTCACCATAAAATACAAAATTAAAGCTCTCAGGCAAATCTATATTGCCATAAGTTCCAGTTCCTGCACCAGTGCCCATATGCCCACCATTTATATATATCCAGTTTATTGTTTCACCGTCTCCACCAAGATCCGGGTCAATCTCCACCCAGTCAAACTCCGGACAACTGGTATATAATTCATCTTCATCATCATAACACCAGTAACCATATTCATCCGGTCCATAAGGGTCTGTTTCCTCCGGCTCACCTATCGGAACATTGAGTGTTACCACAGCATCATAACCATCACTATTAGTTAGATGAATTAAAAATGGTATATAAGTCCCCGGCAGGATTGCCATACTGGCTGTCACACCAAAGCTGTCTGAAGAATTATTCCCGCTTCCACCACCTGATATTGTCCCAAAACTTCCGGTACTGTCAGCGATCGTGATCCGATGGTTATTGCATATCAAAGTACCTTCCACATCTTCTGCTGCCAGATTTCCTATATTATCCAGTGTAAAATAAATATTTGTTGTTTCTCCCGGATCTATCACTCCATTTCCACTTATACTATAATCACTGGCATAAAGACTTGCACCCTCCACTGGTATATAAATCCAGCTATGCCACTCATTATCATCGCTATCAGTGATCGTGAGAGCTACTCTGACCTCTACTCCTCCCAGAATATTATCAGCGAATTCCAACTCAAATCCAGCTCCACCCGAGACTGTTACTCCTGAGGCTATATCTCCATAATCAACTTCAGAACCTGTTATAATTACCTGGTCATTATTGCTTTCCAGTTCAGCACTCACTCCACTTACAGTCATTGTACCATTATTTTTTAATGATACCACCAGTGCCACATTCTCTCCTGGATTCACTATTCCGTTATTATTACCAGAAGCATCATTTATCTCCCACTGATCAGTATCTACATACTGATCAACTTCTTCTACGCTGATTGTTTCT
Organism: Candidatus Stygibacter australis; assembly: GCA_030765845.1. Lineage (NCBI taxonomy): Bacteria > Pseudomonadati > Candidatus Cloacimonadota > Cloacimonadia (SeqCode) > Cloacimonadales (SeqCode) > Candidatus Stygibacter > Candidatus Stygibacter australis. The sequence continues at coordinate 1,669 of JAVCDJ010000146.1, read as the reverse complement.
ATTACAGGAATATGATCATGCTTGGTGATAGTAAGTGTATATTCATCATCCTCGATTCCTGCCACATCTAAGATCACACTGCCCGTATAATCGCAATAATCGGTTACTGTATATTCCATTTCCTCATTATGTAAAGTTACCCAGGCTCCTTCTGCTGCATTACCGATGGAATCTAAGACTGTAACCTGATAATTATTGGCTCCTGTAGGGATTACATCTTCAAAAACTGCACTCATAGTTTGAGGTACCCGTGTCCACAATTCCAGCGAACCATCACCCATCAGCGTATTCCAATGGGAAAAAGCAGTTACAGCATTACTTGGATTCTGCGGGAAAGTAAGCCACAAATAATATTTTCCCTGCAGCACAGCACCACCCATCGAGAAAATCCTATCCCGGAATATCCCGCCCCACACACCTATAGCTAAAGCATTATTAAACGGGGTATGCGTTCCGGATGAGGATGTTCCCATTGCTCCTATACCACCACTTGGCATTGAGGTTGAGCCCATCTGATAAAAACCTTCCACATTACCTGTGCCACTATACCAGTCATTGGCATTACAGGTGGGCATCACCAGAAATGGCATCTTATAACCATTGCTTTGACCTCCGGAATACCAGCCTGATGTCCCGCCAAAACCACGATAAACAAAAAAGCTGATTCCCGAATTTATTGCCGTATTCATCTGACCAGCATATGATCCACTATATACTTCAGTAAAATTATCATCATTCCAGAAATTTCCCTCAAAATCAAGCATCAATTCCTTTACCCCCTTGGCAAATGCCACGGTCGAATAACCGGAATTATTAGAATCTCCCACCAGTAATGCCTTATTATACCAGGAAGTATCTCCCACATAAGGTGTCTTTTCATAATTTAGTGCTTTGCTGATAACAGTTTGCAGCATACCGATATTATTAAAGGTCATCCTGCCCATGATCAAATCTCCCAGGATATCATCACCTTCAAGCTGGCAATAGGGATGATCACCTTCGCCTGAATATCCAAACCCTGACTGAAACCATGTTGTGATGGAATTACTGCCAGTTCCATCTCCAATTATATTTACATATTCCGGCGGATCTTCCCAGTCATCATAAGCATCCTGAATATAATTTTTAATACTTTGAGCTGTTGTGCCAGTCTGGGTTGTAGTTGCCACTTCCACATGAAATCCCTTCTCACGCTTCCACTGCACCAGATATGCCAGATTCTCTAAAACATCATCATTATCGTTACAGATAAATAAAATTGTCGGCACCTGATAATCATCTCTATAGTCCATAGCATCATAATTTAAGGTATTTGCCTGATACATCTCCTCAAATGCCCGTGAGCGCTTGCGGTCACTGTATTTGGCATTCACACCGCCCTCACCTTCTGTGATCACCTGCACCTGGATATTAGTAAATACACGTAAGGTTCGGCTGCCGGCGTCATATTGAAAAGGACTAAAGGTTACAGGTAATAACCGCAAATCACGCATGATAGCAGGTTCTCCTGCCCAGGCGATCTCTGCTGGAAACTTGCCGCTTCCACTATAAAATGTCTCATCTATTCTAAAATTATCAGTAGGTTCTGTATTCTCGTCCTGCAAAGCTTCCTGAGGATATATTTTCACATTATAAATGATCTCTTCATCATAGCTCAATATCTCCAGTC
>JAVCDJ010000145.1 GCA_030765845.1 Candidatus Stygibacter australis | reverse complement strand
CCCACAGGGAACCCACAGGGAACCCACAGGGAACCCACAGGGAGGGTACAGGGAAGTTAATTGGGACATGGGAAGCTGCTAAATAATTACCTTTAATATATTTATGATAAAAAGCATATATAATGGGGCAAAATGGGATAAATGAAACATATGGTCTATAATATATAATGAGAAAAATAGAAAGGACAGGAAGAAAACGAGTGTATGTGAATTTGATAAAAAAGCCGGGGGATGCCTGTTATAAAATTGGCGTTTATGCTGATCAACCACTTCTATTCCCTGATCAACCATTGCGGAGGTGCAAGCACCATTCGCAAGGTTTTGGCTGGTGGGAATTGTCTATCAACCATTGCTAACTGGTTTATTTATAGATATTTATAAACTTCTATCCTCTGTTCGACCATTGCGGAGGTGCAATCACCATTCGCAAGGACTTGGCTGGTGGGAATTGAACAGTCTCTTCCAGGTCCATCCTTCGCTTACGCTGCCAAGTCCTACTTATCTTGACATCTAAACTGCTGATTTAAAATGTGTTCAGTTAATTATAAATAATGGAGAATGCCATGGATAATAGAAATCAATTGATGCAGGCCCGGCGTCAGAAATTACAGCGTCTGGTGGATATGCAGGTGAATGCTTATCCCAATCGCTCACACAGAACTCATGTAGTATCAGAACTCATTGCCCGAAAAGATGAGCTAATAGAATCAGAAGAGCGAGTATCAGTTACTGGCAGACTTGTCGCCTTGCGGCGTCAGGGTAAGGTAGGATTTGGCAATATTGCTGATGAATCAGGTAATATTCAGATATTTGTACGTAAAGATAATACTGGTGAAGAGAATTATGACGTTTTCAAAGCCTGCGATCTGGGAGATTTTGTACAGGTAGATGGCATCTGTTTTGTTACCCAGATGGGTGAATATTCCGTGAAAGTAAATAAGGTTACTATACTGTGCAAAGCTTTGCGTCCTTTACCGGTAGTTAAAGAGAAGGTGGTAGATGGCAAAACTATTCGTTATGATGAATTTCATGATATAGAAACGCGTTACCGCAAGCGCTATCTGGATTTATTACTTAATCCGGAACATAAGCACAGTTTTGAGACCAGAGCACATTTGATTTCCGGGATTCGTCATTTTCTGGAAGGAAGAGGTTTTCTGGAAGTAGAAACACCAATTCTTACACCCTTATACGGTGGAGCTCAAGCTCGTCCGTTTTTAACTCATCATAACACACTGGATATAGAATTGTATATGCGAATAGCTATTGAGCTCTATCTTAAAAGGCTTATTGTGGGAGGATTTGAGCGGGTTTATGAAATTGGCAAAGTATTCCGTAATGAGGGAATGGATAGATCACATAATCCTGAATTTACACTTTTGGAACTTTATCAGGCATACACTGACCTCGATGGGATGATCGAGCTTACTGAAAGCCTGATCAAGCACCTTGCAAAAGAAGTATTGCACACAGATACTATTACTTGTAATGATGTTGAGCTTGATTTCAAAGCACCTTTCTGTCAGGCGACTATGCTGGATCTGATCAAGGAATATGCAGGTTTTGATGCCAGTGATTTTGATTTTGATAAAATCAACGCATTTTGCCTGGAACATAAAATTGAAGTAGCGCCTTCAGCCGGCAGTGGTAAACTTATTGAAGCACTCTTTGATCACTTTGTGGAGCCCAAACTTATCCAGCCGACTTTTGTGCTTGATTATCCGCGGGAAATCTCTCCGCTGGCAAAGCTAAAACCTGGTGAGACAGAGATAGTGGAACGCTTTGAGCTCTTTATCATGGGAAATGAATATGCCAATGCCTTTACTGAGTTAAATGATCCAATCGATCAGCGACAGCGTTTGGAAGATCAGGTGAAAATGCGTGAGATGGGTGATTCTGAAGCTAACTTGATGGATGAGGATTTCATTGAAGCCATGGAATACGGCATGCCACCTACAGGTGGACTGGGAATCGGGATTGACCGCTTGATAATGCTTTTCACCAATAATACTTCTATCAAGGAAGTGATCCTCTTTCCACAAATGAAACCAGAACATTAATAGAAATAAATAAGATTCTCTCTAAGGCGATAGATAACTCCCTCCCAAATTGTATCTATCGCCTTTTCTTTTTGCTGCTATTATTTTTAAAATATTTGATCCAGAACTAATGTTATAGTTATTACCCATAACAGGTCATTTAGCCACAGGTAAGCCACAGGGAGGCCACACTGGGTAAGTAAATGTGATAAGAAACGCTTGCACAAGGCACAAAGTAATTATTTGCAGTGAATTATGGCGATTATTAAAGAGATTATGCAAATTTGACTATTTAAGGGCAGTTACGAAATTGCAAAAGATTTCTATCATGACGAACGATAGAATAAAAGACTTCCTTATCCTTCCCTTGATATAGCTACGAAGAATTTACGGAAAGCTACTGAGGATTCTGGCGTTTTTTCATCAAGCCTCATGGAGCTTTATTTATATGATTATCAACTCCAAGGGGTGGGGCTATATGTCATTATTTCAACAGCATCAGCTTACCGGAATTTGTTTCGTTATCGGTTTTCAGGCGATAGAAGTATAAACCTGAAGCAACAGGGCTGCCACTGGCATCATTTCCATTCCAGACGATACTGTGAGCACCTGACTGGCAAGATTCATTAACCAGAGTATTGATCTTCTGACCTTTGATATTGTAGATAGTGAGCTGGATATTTTGTGTTTCTTCGAGGGTATATGAAATTGTTGTTGAAGGATTGAAGGGGTTGGGATAATTTTTGATAGAATGGATTGATTTGATATTCGGGATCGAGCTATTATCATCGGATAAATAATAGATGGGAGTCAAGGGAATGAAGAGGTCACCACATTCGCCGGAGACGAATTCCACTTCACCTGTCCAGACATCTTCATACAGCATGCGCTGAGCCTGCACTTCATATATGCCTGCCGGTCTTTTTACTAATGCATAACCATAATTATCTGTAAACTCAAAATCTGACGGATCATCATTAAAGATCAGGAGCACATAATTAACAATATCCTGACTTTCGGCATTATAAGTATTAACCATAATTTCACCGAGTTCGGGGCTGCCGTATTCATAAACGCCGATGTCAATAATGGCATCGTTGCCCGGGATACCGCTCCATTGCCTGATCCTGCCATCCAGGTCAAAGGGATTGTATTCGTATCTGGGGGTATCGTAACCAGCATCAATAGCTGGACTGCCAGGTGATAGATGAAAATCATCATTTGCGAAATTAACGAAAACTTCGTTAATCTGCTCAGGGGTAATAACGATATTATTTCCTCCGTCAATGATATAAGGATATTCAGCAATATCAAAGTCAATTATACAATTGCGAAGAGTATCTGGTGGTAATTGACTATAAATATTTTCCTCCATTTCGCCTTGAGCAGTGAGAATGATAGAATTTTCCAGCAATCTGCCAGCTCTATAGGCAAATTCAGAGTCATCTAAAATAATGATATTATTGGAACTCGGGTGTTTATAATTATAGAAACTTCCACCGTTATAAACTATGTTGTTATTAAATTCAAAAAGCGAATCCGTGATCACATGAGAATTATTAAAGATATTATTGAAAATTTTACCTGAGGCGTGCATATTAGTCACGAAATCGTATTGTTCAAAATAGTTATCATAAATTTCAGCATAAGCATCATGATAGAAATTTACAAATTGCGGTGAAGTAAACCCATGATGTATAAAGGAATTGGACTTAATATAGTTTTGATTAAGTGGATATTCATAAGCATTACCGTAGATAATATCAAGCCCATTTTCTCCACAATTCAGAAATGCGTTTTTGTAAAAATATGATGGGCATAAACCAGAAGCAATACCTGAGACAGATGAGTTAATATTGCTAAAAGAATTAAAAACGGAGTTTGGGCATCCACCGCCACCATGAGGTAAATTTCTGAAAACATTGCCAGCAAACAAGGGAGAATAACCATTATCAATAACCTGCCAAACTATACACTGAGTGGTGATACGATACTCCAGATAGTCATTTTCGTTATTCAAAAGTTCAAAAAGATTATTAGTAACCTCGCAGAGCATGGAATTATTACTATCGGGATTACTCTCTGTGGATACCGGACACTGGTTATTATAAAAATGGCAATTGCGAACAATGATCCTGCCGTTTTCAGCCCGGATACAGGCATCGGAGGGATCACCAAGAAATCTGTTGAAAGAAAAACTGTAACTTATGGAGCAGTGTTCAAAGATGTTCAGAGGGGCATTGGGATAAATATAGAAATTACCCCATAATTCATTAGGAGAATTGGGAGGTCTGGTGAAAATGATACTGTCCTGCTCAGTTCCACAAGCAATAATTCTGCCATATATGTAGAAAGTTCCTGGATGGGAGGGAGAGATTTCCCAGAAGAAATCAAGTCTATCATCATGACAGATACACCTTTTGGAATCCATAATGACTTCCGTACCAGGCATTATGGTAAGGGTGGTATTTTCAGTGATAGTAACGATGTCAAAGACTTCGTAAGGATTGTTTTCCGGTGACCAGACAGTGTCACCATCGATCGTACCGGTAATAATCGTGCCGGATAGGCAAAACATAGGCAAGCATAGGAGTATAAGAAATATATTTTTCACAGTATTATCCTTTTAAAAAACCAGGAGCGGAAAATATCCGCTCCTGGTTAAATGGGTTATTTCAGCAGCATCAGCTTGCCTGAATTCGTTTCGGTATCGGTTTTCAGACGATAGAAGTATAAACCTGAAGCAACAGGGCTGCCACTGGCATCATTTCCATTCCAGACGATACTGTGAGCACCTGACTGGCAATATTCATTAACCAGAGTATTGATCTTTTGACCTTTGATATTGTAGATAGCCAATTCAAGGTGAGAGTTAACAGGCAAGACATATTGTATAGTCGTGGAGGGATTAAATGGATTGGGATAATTATTAGAAAGCAGTTGTGAAGGTTTTTGGACATTAGTCAGATAATCATAAGCTTTGAAGTTTGACATTTGATTTTGAAGTTCAAAAGCCTTATTTTGATATTCCGTAAAGGAATTAACCTTGAGAGAGCATTCTTCGGGCAGGTCTCTAATACCGCTTTCAGCCAGTTGCAGGTAATAGTAGCCCTCGTCAATCAGGGCTGAGATGATCTCGTCTTCATCTTCAAGTGAAGCGATCAGATCTTCGATTGTAGCAATGGCTTGCAGGTAGAGTTCTTCTTTCATAAAGCTTTTGGCAATAACTGCTTTAACTGCTTTGGCTAATTCGGAACCTTCCTGGAAGTAGATACTTTGCAGATAAGTGATCAAAGCTGCATAATCCTGGGTGGTCATACCGGTTAATTGATAAAGATAATAAACCGCAGAGGCAGCTTCTTTGCTGTCCGGGTAAACAACTATCACATCTTTGAGAATAATCTCTGCCTCATCGTAATCTTCTCCGGCAATTTCCAAAGCAGCATTACTCAGAAGTATTGCTTCATCTGAAAGGTTATAATTTTCATTAACAATCCAGGCATCAGGATCAGCAGGCAATAAATACTGAACATCATCAGAAACAAGGTCTGTTCCTCTGATATCCACAGGTCCATCACCATCTTCCCAGAAAAGGTTTACCAGGATGGGATATTCAGTTTCATAAGGAGTAAGAGTAATTGGATGCCCATTTCCCATGCGAAAACTCTCAGGTTCCCAGGCAATAAACTCAGCCTTTTCATTTTGAAGTAATTCTACGTTAGTAAAACTGTTATATTGGATATCATCGATGAATCTTGTTCCTGTATGGCAATAGATACCGTGAAGCTCGTTGTAACTGGAGCTGATATTGTCAAACAACCCAACATAAGTGCAATTAAAAATAAAGCCAGTTCCGTTATTATAGGAAACTTCACAATCTTCAAAACTGGATTCTCCGATGGCAGAATCATAGAGATATACTCCATGATAATTAGCATCATTACTGTTTCCGCCGATAACAGTATTTATCATATTAAGCTGAGAGTGGTAGGATGCGATGGCATATCTGGAGTTTCCGGTAAATTCACAGGGATTATTTTCCAGATCAATGCCTTCAATATACAGGTTATGTCCATCCTGGATAGAGACCTGATTACCATTTCTGAAATTGGAAGTATAAAAATGCACGGTTCGAGGCTCCCAATCTTGTGTAACATAGGGGCTATCATAAATTTGGAGATTATCCATACCATCAAACTCACAGTTAGTGAATGATATTTTGTTATGGTCACTTGCGATAAAATCAATTGTCCAGGGATCTTTGATGTAAATTCCATCCCAGGAAATATAATTATCATTAGCTTTTATATCAACTACTAAATCATTTTGATTATAATCATTGCTTGCCTGAGTAGTAATAATACCGCCAGCCTGAGCGATGATATAGTCACCATGTACACCTTCCGCAGAACTTAAGCCTATATAACTTGACTGGGGACGTCTGGGTACACAGCCTTCAACAATTGCACCATCCCCTAAAAAGAGTCTTGAATCTAAGCCATGTACATCAACAATAGCACCGTGATTAAGGGAAAGATTGCCACCTGATGAAATATTGAGACTACCAGTAATCTCCAATTCATAATGCCCGGCAAACTGCAGTATATCGCTAAGGGTCTGCTGACCTGTTATCTGAGAATCACCACTAATAAATGTATGATCAGTAATCGATGTCAGGTCAAGTTCCCCATCAACGAAGGCGTAATCGGAAGGCACATTCATAAAGTCTGTTAACCTTGTTTCCCCATATCTTGATAAAACTACCAGCTCGTTTTCATTCAAAGCATTCCAGGTTTCCAGATCACCGGTAGGTTTTGCTGTTATTACTCCATAATACTTTTCAAAATCTTTGTAATAAAGTACATATTCAGGGTCAATAATATCGGTATCTTTGTAATTACAGAACAGATACATATTTTCGCCATCAGAAAAGATGAAGTTTACTTTATTAGATGAATTGTTATTCACTAAGTATGGTGTAGCCATATTACTGCTTAAGGCATTATGTAAACCCTCAAGTACATTATAATCTGCTTCCTCAATGTATGCCATGACATATAGAAATAATAGCTCACTGTCAATCCAGGTTTCATCATTTGGATAGGTGTGGTAAGGTTCAATACCACACCATTGAGAACCGAAATCAGTAAAATTAACAGAGGCATAATCATAACAATCATCTTTGAAATCATCACAGATTAAGCCATTATGAATAAATGAGTATGTTTTACTGCAATATCTCTCAGGAATCTGATAGGTGAAAGGATGACTGCCGATTCCGGTAAATCCATTTCGCACATGGCCTAAGACAAGACTTAATTCATCTTGATTATCGAGTATAAAGTCATAGGCATCTCCGAAAGATTGGGTATATTCATCATTTACCTTTTCGATCCATCCATTATCTTCACTTTGGTCTGAAATTTTGTACCAAGCATATCCATAGGGTAGATTACTAAAATTGATAATGTTATATTGAGATACTCCAGAAACAACAGGATAGTCTATGGGTGGCATAAATCCATCTTCATCATAGCAGATAACCCCATATCCATCAGGATTAATTGATATTTCATTATTCGAATGCTCATATAAGAAATCAAAAAAATCATAAGGATCTTCCGGATTAGACCATGTAGATCCGAGGTCATCTTCTTCCCAGGAAACGCTCTGCCCTGCCCGTGAAATCAACCCCATAAATTCGCACTCAGCTACTAAAAATGTAGAACTGATTAATAGTATTATCAGAAAATATATCTTAGCCATTAAGATCCTCCAAATTTTGTTTTTTTATAAAATAATTGATTATTGGAGGTTTTAGCTATCGAAAGTGAAATTGTACAAATTCCATTTTTTTTAAAGAGGCTACTTGACAACATAGTACAAATCTCTTATTCATAATTAATAATCATAAATTTATCTGTCAGCTCAAGAATCCCTATTTGACATCGGTAGGATTATCAAATTAAGTTTCTGCCTTTCAGAAATTTTACAAATTAAAGCACTCAAAATTAACATCATAAAAAATCCTTACAATTGAATTAAAACAAAAAGAATTTTACTCTCTCTATATATATAGTCCGGAAAAAATGCAAAGTGTGACAACACCACGCAAAAAAAATGTATTTTATGTTATATTTTTTCTCTGCTTAGATTGTTTGATAGTAGGCAATATTTTATTATAGTAAATCATTGAAAAGTGCAATTAAATTTACTTAATTGTTTCGATTACAGCCACTATACAACTAACTTGTTTAGTTATAGTTAGATAAGAATAACGCAATAAATAAAATATGTTCACCTGTATAGTATTTAAAATTTAGTGCAGTTTTATACTCCGATTTAAATTATCAACAAAATATTTTCTCTTTTTTTTGATTTATCTTCAATTTAATCAAAAGAATTCCTCGACGCTTGCGTCGGGGTAAACAGGAAAGTTTGAAAACCTGGGTTTTCATTCAAACTCTTTCCTAATGATACTTCGGGGCTTGCCCCGGGGTAGTTCATTTTAATAATGAGCTAATTAATATATATTCTTAATAGAATCAATGGGGTATGAAGATGCAATTTAATACGCATTTTCAAGCTATTTGTATATTTGTAAAAAATTCATTTTTTCCTTATTGAGAATAAACTTACTAAAACTATTTGTATATAAATGATTTATATTCCAAATTAAATATTGACAGTTATTAATCCAATATAACTAATTGTTAGCCAGTTAGGCATTTGATTTTAAGTCAATATAGATACTTTGTGGAGGTGCGATATGAAGCTAATGACAATTTTGATTGGGGCTTTTTTTCTTTTAATATCAGTAATTGTTTATGGTGATATTATTGATATTGCTGTAGACGGCAGTGGAGATTACACATCAATACAATCAGGGATCGAGGTGGCAAGTGATAGTGACACGGTATTAGTGGCACCGGGGATATATTATGAAGGGATCGATTTTCTGGAGAAGGAGATTTTAGTGGCTTCCTGGTATTTTACTACCCAGGATACATCTTTTATCAGTAGTACGATCATAGATGGAGAAGATATTCTGGAGAATGTAGTGCTCATAGAAAATCTGGAAACGGATAATACAATATTTAGCGGATTTTCCCTTAGAAATATGTCTGTTGAAGGTGGGGTGGGGATATATTATTCAGGTGGAACAAATCCGCGTATAGAGCATTGCCATATTTATATCGAGCAGGGAGGTGGGATAAGTTTACACGGTGGGGAGCCGGTTATAAGTGATATTGTAGTAACAGGAACTGGAGCAGAATGGGGCACTGGTATATATATAACAAATTCAGATGCTCAAGTATTGAATTGCCGAGTAACGCAGGCATATATGGGTCTGGCAATTTACTATCATTGCAGCCCCTTTATAGAAAATTGCGAATTTGTGGGTAATTATTGCGGAGCACATATCGAAGGAGTAGTTTTTGCGGAGCTGGATAATTGCCTGATCGCAGAAAGCTATGGAGCAGAGAGATACGCCTTTGAGCTGGATAACGAATCTTTTTGTTTATTGAGGAATTGTACTATTGCCGGTAATACAAACGAAATGGGCTCGCTTTTTTGCAGACAGATATCATTTACATTTCTGGCTAATTGCATAGTAGCTAATAATGGAGTCCCTGCTGTACCTATTGCCTGGTCACATTTCAGGTATGCAGCCTGTGTCTTGGATTATGAAATAGCGGCTGAAGAAGATGTGATGCTGAATACAGATTGGGACTGCCAGTTATCAGGAGATTACAGTTTAGGTGCTGGCTCACCTTGTATTGACACCGGTATATCAGAATTTGAATATCAGGAAGATGTAGGAAGTTTTACATTGGAACATTATGAGGGCATCAGCTTTAATATAGAGGATTATAATGGCTTGCGTCCAGACAGGGGTTATCGTGAAAGTGAAATTCCGGCTCCTTTGCATGCTTATTTTTATGTGGAGGAAGATAATGTGTGTGCTGGAAGTCCGCTGCAGTTTCAGGACTATTCTACTGGAGAGATAGTAGAGTGGCAATGGGATTTCGAGAATGACGGTATTATAGATAGTAATGAGCAATATCCAGTTCATATTTACGAGGAAGAAGGAATTTACAGCGTATCATTGCAAGTAACTGACGAAAATGGCAGCGAACTATATCTGGAAACTGATCTGATAACTGTAACGTCACAACGGGTGCACAATATCAGTCAGAATACCTGGCACAGCGAAATAAGCCAGGGTATGAATTATGCAGAGGCAGGAGACACTTTGATCATCCACCCGGGTATTTATCAGGAGGTGCTTGATTTTCAGGGTAAACCACTATATTTAAGATCATTATATTCTGAGACTGGGGATGAAAGTTATATTGATTCCACAATTATTGAGCCATTATCACGAATAATAATCGATGATGAGATCAACTGGTTTGAAATAACAGGTTTCAGAATTAGAAACTGCCCGGAAGCCGTTATGTGGATTCGAGATGGAGCAAATGGGAGGATTAGTCATTGTCTATTCGAGAATAATGGGGGTTATTTTGCCACTGATGGAGGTGTATTTTATATCAGGGATGCTGGAGAAATTGAGATAGACCATTGCCAAATCAGAGAAAATGAATATACTTATGGCGAATTCATAAATGTTGTTAGTGATTCTCAGGTGAAAGTCAGTAATACGGAAATAACTCAGAATACGGGGATTAATTGTGAGAGTGCCATCAAATGCGGAAGCAGCAGTTTTTTGCAGATCACTAATTGCACGATTGCCGATAATGAAGGTTGGGGTATAAGAATGAATAATTGTGAGCTTGTTCTGCTGAATACTATCATTTATAATTGTGAGGATGATGCAATCTTTAATGACTACGGTACAGATTTTTTGATCTTTAATTGTGATATAGAAGATTTTGAGGATTTATCTGTGTATGGACTTCTTGATGATGATGAATATGGCTATGTGATAGAAACAGAGCCTGGATTTGTTGATCCTGAGGTTTTTGATTATACGCTGACTGATAGTTCTGCCTGTATCAATGCCGGGACGGCTTACTTTGAATATGACGGCACAATCTATCTGAATCTGGATGAAAGTGAATATCATGGTTTTGCTCCGGATATTGGTGCTTATGAGAATACTAATGTGGAAAATGATGAAGAAGACATCGCACCTGTGCGGATGAATATGATCAATTACCCTAATCCCTTTAATCCAGTGACTACTATTAAATTTACTTTACCAGCCAGTGATATTGTGACACTGAATATTTATAATATTAAAGGTCAATTAGTGAAACAACTGCTTAATGAGAAATTAAAGTCAGGATGCCATGAAATTAGCTGGGAGGGGATTAATGAGTCAGGTAATGCCTGTACCAGCGGCTTGTATTTTTTACGTCTGCAAAATAGTTATGACCAGATTAACCGGAGGATACTGCTCTTGAAATAATATTGTTACAATAAAATCCTTGCTCAATTTTTCACGTTTTTTTATTTTCTTTCTTTATTAAATGAAGATTAAAAAAACATTGATACACAGTACATTATATAGATAGGTTAATGGTATTAAAATTTTCTGGAGGTGCAAATATGAAGCGAATTGCAATTATAATTTGGGTATTATGTATTTTATTATCAGGAGTAGTTTACTGTAATATCATTGATATTGCGAAGGATGGCAGTGGAGAATTTGTATCTATTCAAGCAGGAATTGAAGTGGCAAATAATGGTGACACATTGCTGGTTGCTCCTGGAACTTATCTGGAAGGGATAGATTTTTTAGAGAAGGAAATCCTGGTTGCTTCCTGGTTTTTTACAACAGAGGACACTTCCTTTATCAGTAGTACGATCATAGATGGTGAAGGTATTTTAGAGAATGTTGTGATCATACAAAATCTGGAAACGGAGAATTTAGTGTTTAGCGGATTTTCGATTAGAAATATGACTCCGGAAGGAGGAGTGGGGATTTCTTGTCATGGTGGCACAAGCCCACGTATAGAGCATTGCCATATTATGATCGAGCAGGCAAGAGGGATAGAAGTAATCGGTGTGGATCCGGTTATAAGTGATATTGCAGTTACAGGAAATGGAATGGAGTGGAGCATAGGTATATTTATAACAAACTCAGATGCTCACGTATTGAATTGTAATGTAACGCAGGCATATAGGGGATTGGCAGTATATTATCATAGTAATCCCCTGATTGAGAATTGCGAATTTGTAGGTAATTATTCTGGAGCGCATATCGATGGTGTAACTTTTGCAGAACTGAATAATTGCCTGTTTGCAGAAAATTATGGCTTATTCCATTCTACTTTTAAACTGGACGGAGAATCTTTCTGTTTGTTAAGGAATTGCACAATAGCCAACAATACAAACGGGGGAGGCTCGCTATTTTGCACCCAGTTATCATTTACATTTCTGGTTAACTGCATTGTAGCCAATGATGGAGTTCCTGCTGAAACTGTTGACTGGTCACATTATCGTTATGCTGCCTGCAGCCTGGATTATGAAATAGCTGCTGAAGAAGATGTGATGCTGAATACTGACTGGGATTGTCAATTGGCAGAAGATTACAGCCTGGGAGTCGGTTCGCCGGGTATCGATACAGGTTTGGCTGAATTTGAATATCAGGAAGATGTGGGCTGGTTGCCGGTAGAACACTATGGCGGCATAAGCTTTAGTATAGAGGATTATAATGGCTTGCGTCCTGACCGTGGGTATCATGAAAGTGAAATATCAGCCCCCTTGCATGCTTATTTCTATGTGGAGGAAGATAATGTGTGCGCTGGAAGTCCGCTGCAGTTTCAGGATTATTCTACTGGAGAAATAGTAGAGTGGCAGTGGGATTTTGAGAATGACGGTATTATAGATAGTTATGAGCAATATCCAATTCATATTTACTAGCAAGAAGGAATTTACAGCGTATCATTGCAAGTAACTGATGAAAATGGCAGCGAACTTCATCTGGAAGCTGATCTGATCACTGTAACCTCACAACGGGTGCACAATATCACTCAGAATACCTGGCACAGCGAAATCAGCCAGGGGATGAATTATGCAGAGGCAAGTGATACTCTGATCATTCACCCGGGTATCTATCAGGAAACCCTTGATTTTCATGGTAAACCTCTATATTTAAGATCATTGTATTATCAGACTGGAAATGAGAGTTATATTGATTCCACAATTATTGAACTATTATCACGTATAATAATCGATGATGAGATTAACTGGTTTGAAATTACAGGTTTCAGAATTAGAAACTGCCCGGAAGCTGTTATGTGGATAGAAGATGGAGCAAATGGGAGGATTAGTCATTGTCTATTCGAGAATAATGTGGGTTATCCTTCCTGTGATGGAGGTGTATTTTATATCAGAGATGCTGGAGAAATTGAGATAGACCATTGCCAAATCAGAGAAAATGACTATGTTTATGGTGGCTTCATTAATGTTGTTTATGATTCTTATGTAAAAGTTAGTAATACGGAAATAACTAATAATACAGGTAGCAACTGTGAAAGTGCCATTCGGTGTGGAATGAATAGTTTTCTGCAAGTCTCAAATTGCACCATATCAGATAATGAAGGTTGGGGCATAAAACTAAATGGTTGTGAGCTTGTACTGCTGAATACTATTATCTATAATTGTGAAGAAGAGGCAATTTATGATGGCAATAGCGTAGATTATCTGATCTTTAATTGCAATATAGAGGATTTTGAGGATTCATATGTGTATGACTCTCTTGAGGATGATGAATATGGCTATGTGATAGAAACAGAGCCTGGATTTATTGATCCTGAAATTTCTGATTATTCGCTGTCTGATAGTTCCCCATGTATCAATGTCGGGACGGCTTACTTTGAATATGACGGTATTGTCTATCTTGATCTGGATGAAAGTGAATATCATGATTTTGCTCCGGATATTGGTGC
>JAVCDJ010000144.1 GCA_030765845.1 Candidatus Stygibacter australis | reverse complement strand
GGCTGTCACCGCCAGTGATTTCCACAAATTCATGGTTTATCGCCCTATCTTCCAAAAAATTCTCCTGCCTCTTTATCTCTTCCAGAAAATTCATTTCATCTATATCATCAAAGATCTTCACTGCATGACGATTTCCAACGTCCACCAGATAGATAAAATCATCTTCATCCTCGATCTGATTATATTCCATGACTTTTCCCATTTCCACTTTCACCATTCCAGCAGCGCTTTTAAGCCAGCCCTTGCGAATACCACTATCTGTAGCTACTGTATATTCATGCTGGTTCGTTTCCTTTGAAAGCAGATATATCAGTGACCTTAGGGCACTTCCGCACATCTTGCCACGGCTGCCATCTGCATTATACATCTCCATTCTAAGGTCAGCTTCAGAACTTTCATGCAAAAATACTACTCCATCGCTGCCAATCCCAAAATGGCGGTCACTTAATTTGATCACCAGATCTTTTATATCAACACCGTTAAGCGCTGTTTTACGTTTATCAATATAAACGTAATCATTTCCCTGAGCGGTCATTTTGATAAATTCAAGCTTCATCTCTATTTCTCCCAGCTAAAACTTCACTGAAATCAAATAAACCCTGCTTATTGCTCAACCACACTGCAGCCATTAATGCTCCTGCTGCCAGCCCTTCCCTGCTGCGAGCTGTGTGACGCAATTCAATGCTGTCATATTCACTATCAAAACCAATGCGATGTTCTCCAGGGATATTCCCTCCCCGCACACTGGCAAAATGCAGCTCATCATCAGCTTTTATCCGCTGCAGATTGTCATAGATGACCTTATCTTTCTGCGGCAGTTCATCGATCAATATCTTTGCCAGATTTCTGGCTGTGCCGGATGGACTATCCTTTTTATATTTATGGTGCATTTCATAGCCATACACATCATAATCTTTCATATCTTTCATAATTTGCGCCGCTGCACGCACTATTTCATAAAATTTATTCATCCCGGGTGAGAAATTTGAACCATAAACTACACTGCCACCCATATCTGATACAAATTTCCTCAGTTCCGGCAGATGCTCATGCCAGCCGGTGGTGCCACTCACTACTTTTACACCCAGTTCCATACATTTGCAGATATTGCTATAAGCTGTATCCGGTTGAGTAAATTCCACTGCGATTTCTGCCTCATTCAAATCTTTATGGCATATTTCAGTACCCAGACGGGGGTCTATCCTGCTTACTACTTCAAGATCATAGCTGGCTGCCAGCTTCTCGATCATTTTACCCATTTGACCATATCCAATTATTGCCAGTTTGATCATCTTCTGCTCCACAATTCTATTACATTTTTCAACCAGATTCTGCCCCGTTTAAGGTCATCTAACATAATGTATTCGTTTATTGAGTGTATTTTCTGCATCCCCATTCCCACAACGATTCCCTGTAAGCCTTTGCGGGAAAACACATTCGCATCACTTCCTCCACCATTAATAACCAGCTTCTGAGTAATCCCGGTCGCCTTAAATGCCTGCTCGCTTAGCTTCACCAGTTCATCGTTTTCATCTATCATTGTTGATTGGAACGAGATATTCAGGTCAAATTCCAGGGTGCATTTATATTCACGGGTTGTAGCCTGAAACTGCTCCTTGACTTCTTCGCCCAGATTAAACAGCTTATTTTCATTATGGCTTCTGATCTCACCGGCAATTTTCACTTCATCACAGACGATATTCGTTGCTATTCCTCCACAAATCTTTCCGCAGTTCATGGTAGTTTCTTCATCTATTCTGCCATCTTTGATAGCCAGTATCGCAGCTGCTGCAGCTCTGATCGCATTATTACCTTTTTCCGGTTCTACTCCGGCATGCGCACTTTTCCCTCTGATGATTGCCTTCCAGTCAGCTTGATTAGGTGACGCTTTCACCACTTCCCCGATTTTATTACCATCAAGGACATAACCTCTTTTTGATTTTAATCTGGATAGATCAAGAGCTTTTGCTCCCAGAAGTCCGATTTCCTCACTTACTGTAAACACGATCTCCAGAGGGGCATGTGCGTCCCCACTTTCTTTGTATTCATCAAGCACTGCCAGGATCATGGCTATTCCACACTTATCATCAGCACCTAAAATCGTATTGCTTTCCGAGCGGATAATATCTCCATCAATTACTGGCTTCACTCCCTTGCCAGGCTGCACGGTATCCATATGAGCACACAAAAATAAGGGTTCCAGGTCTTTATTACCCGGGAGCCAGCCGATCAGATTACCAATCTCACCACCAGTAACTTCACCTGCCTTATCTATATATACCTCAGCACCCAGCCTTTCCAGCTCAGTTTTAAGCCCTAAGGCTATTGCCCCTTCATATAGAGATTCGCTGTCTATCTGTACCAGCTCGATAAAGTAATCCAATACACTTCTGCTCATCGTTTTTCCTTATTTTTCTTCCTTAATTCACTTTCCCTATTCCGCTCAATATGTCAAGCTCAATCCCATTTACCACCCTCCTCCCGTGTGTTATTTTTCCCACACCTGAATGTTTGATAGATTAACTGGTTGGGGCAGACCCGCGTGCCTACCCTCTTTAATTAATATTAATGCAGCAAATTCCGGGCAGACACTGGTCTGCCCCTTCCAGGACATGACTCCATAAATCCCCAATTTTTATCTCTTTTAAGATCCAGAATCCTGACTTTTTATTAATATTTACTCATACTTTTTCTTAGCTGCGGGATAACATTGAAAATCCTAATTAAATTTCCCATATAATCCCACTACATACACCCCTGCAACACTCGGGTAACCTTCGGGAGACCTACGTGTAGTACAACGATGAACGGCATGACATATTGATGTTATCCCGTTCATCGTTGCACTACCCCCAGGTCTCACCTTTGTTGCCTGAATGCTGGTACAATGGTGTTAATTTGTTCAGGGTTTTCATCAAATAATCGCATTCCTATTTCTCAATTTTTGAACATCATAGTAGATACTTCAATCTCGCTTGCCGGTAATCTGGAAAAGCGACTAAGCACTATCTAACATTTTAATGTCACTATGTGCTAAGTTGTTCTGTCATAATACTGGCATTTAGATACCTTAAAGTATATTTAATTGATATTTATAGAGATAGTATATTACCAGGGTACAGTGGTAATGTTTTTAGGTTGAATTTAATAAGATTTCACAAATACAGTGATCAGATGGCAAGCTCAATCCCATTTGCCACCCTCCTCCTATTTGTTATTTTTCCGACATCAAAATATTTGATTAACAAACTGGTAGGGGCAGACTCGCGTGTGTCTGCCCGGAATTTACTGTTTTATAGTTTCGAAAGAGGGCAGACACACGGGTCTGCCCCTACCAGAATCTGGCTTCATAGATCTTCGATTTTTATCCCATAAGTGAACTAAAATCAAGTTATTTTTATAAATCCTTAGTCTTACATTACATTCTCTCTGTGTTCTCTGTGCCCTCTGTGGTTAAAAAATCTTCTACCCCCTGCCGGATCCCAGAAGTCTTGCCCTGAATACAGTTCAAAACTACTGAATCCTTACTCTTACATTAGTTATTTTTCACCAAAACAGGTGTTATATTTTGCAGTTATAACTTGACTTTATTCTTTGGAAAGCCACAGGGAACCAACAGGGAGGGTACTGGGGTGCGGGAGCATGACAAATTAAAATGTTAAAGTTATTGTTTATAGATGATTGCAGAGTTATTTCTTTAAAAAGCCTGTGAAAATGAGATTTTGAGTGTTTACGGGATTTAAAAAGATTTTAATGGCAACATACTAATGTATTTTTTTCAAGGGTAGACGGAGTGGACAGAGTAGACGTTGTGGACGAAGTGGACATTGTGAACTCAGTGAACAGAGTGGACGCAGTCGAAGAGCACTTTTAGAAAAAGCAGGGTTTTATATTTTAGATATAACCCAGTAATATTTGGAGTCCCATTTTTGCTTCAGAATATGTGGAAGATTTTTCAGGGTGACGCTGGATTTGGTATCCGAGGAAGAAATCCAGATAAACTGGCTGAAATTTGAAGAAGGTGTGCAGATCAGCAACCCCGATCAGGGTGTATTCTGTTTTGTAACCTTCGCTGAAAGCAAAATTTCCACCAAAGCTGAGATCAAACCTGCAAGCTTTTGAATAGTCCCAGACTGTGGAAATAATTGGTGTGGATGTGAGTATTTCTCGATCTATTAAGTAAATATTATAACATCCAGGAGTGATCATAAAATTTCTATGAATAGAAGAATAGCTGAGATTTGCCAACCACGATGATCTATCTGAATCTGAGGAGCGTCCATCAAATTTGTACTGAAAATAATTGCTGTAAAGCAGTTCAGCAAAAAGTCCATTCTGGAAAACATAACCAGGAGTAAGCAGCCTGATACCTTTCTCTCCTTCGATGCTTAACCCGGCAGTATAGTCCCAGGTACTCCAGTCAAAAGTTTCATCAGGAATTGTGTCATAATCAAAAGTAGATTTTGAATAATAATATTTAGTTGCGAGATATAAATTGAGAGAGTCATAAAAATTAAAAATACTCTTGAATTCCAGATCCAGAGCAGTATTATATTTACTAATAATTGTCGTTGAATTAGCAGTATGATAAGTCAGATTGCCATGGTTAATTCTTCTCAGAATTTCTGTCTTGCCACTAAGCTCCCATCTATCAAAGAGCAGTATTCTGGAAGTACTTTTAAAGATATACTTATGAGGATAATATTCCATCCTTAGTTTATCATTCTCTCTCGTAACTAAAGTGAAATCAGCTTCAGCATCTGCAAAAAAACCATAATAACCCGGGTTAGTAGTTAAATCATTTATATCCTGTGCCTGGATAGACAAGGCGGATATAAATATAATCATCAGCAATAAAAGTCTTGGGATCTTCATTTAATACCTCCATCAGTTGTACAAAATATCGTTTTATTAAATATTTTGGCAAGAAATTTTATTTACTGCCTGGAGCCGGGATTTTTTGTGGACGTTGTGGACGCAGTGGACGGAGTGGACGTAAAGAACGTTGTGGACAGAAGTGGGAGTATTTGTGTACACTATTATTTACTTGACACAAATATAATAAATGAGTAAGGGGGGAAATAGTGCAGGATATTTTCTATAAGGGACATAACGTTGGTTCTCGTCGGGCTGATTTCATTATTGATGGTAGAATTATGGTGGAATTAAAAGCTTTGATTCGATTGGAAGATGCACACCTGGCTCAGGCAAAGAATTATCTCACAGCCTACAAATTAGAGACTGGACTTCTCATAAACTTTGGAGCAGTTAGTCTTGAATATACCCCTGATCAGGATTAGTGGGATAAAATCGTCGGGATCTGGATTTACGGGATTTACAGGATGAAGAGGATTAAGAGAATTAAGAGAATTAAGAGGTGGTTATTATGAAAAGAAATTCAATTTATTTGTTGTTTATAATTTTATTGTCGGGTTCACAGGTATTTGCTATAAGCCAAACTGATAGGGGGTATTATCTTCAGCCATCTCCTGAGGTAGAAGTAACTGGGCGAGTTGTAGGCTCTGATTTTCCTGATATTGGAATTGCCAATGCAGAGGTAACTTTAACGGGAATGGGAACACATACGGGAATAACTGATGAAGATGGTTATTTCATGATAGATACGGTTTATTCTGATAACACCTATGAGATGATCATTGAGGCAGAAGGCTACCAGGTTTTTATTGGCGAAGCAGTGATCGGAGCAGATGATACTGATCTTGGTGATATAATAATAAATGAAATTGTATTTCCTGCTTATGACGTAATAGCTGCTCAGAACGAATATGAAACTTTGGCTGAGATTATCTGGCACAGTCCCGGACAGGGATTGGTAGAAGACTACAAACTCTATCGTCTGCTGCTGGGAGATGAAGAAAATGAAGAAAACTGGATCATGGTTGCCGAGGGAATATCAGACACGGTTTATAGTGATCTAAGCTGGGCAACAGTGGAGATGGGCGTTTATAGATATGCAATAAAGGCAGAATATTTGAACAATGTGCTTTCAGAATCAGCTTTCAGTAACTGGCTGGGAAAAGATATGCTGGCAACGTTGGAAGTTACTCTAACTACCAATATTGGCGATATTCCAGAGGGAGCGATCATTACTCTGGAGGCAACAGAACCTGATCCCGATGGTAATTATCCTAATCCATTTAATCCGGTAACGAATATCTGTTATGAGATTGAGGAAAACGGTGATGTGCTGGTGAACATCTATAATCTGCGAGGGCAGAAGGTGGAAACGCTGGTAGATGGGTATTTTGAAGCGGGGAAACATGCTGTTATCTGGGATGCTGATAAATTTGGCAGCGGGATATACTTTGTCTATTTTGAAAGTGACACAAGGCGCGAGGTGAAGAAGATCACTATTTTGACGTAGCTTAGCGAAGAATATTGAGTTAATACGGTATTTCCGGATTGACTTAAGCTGCTGGGCAGGGGATAAAGAAAATAAATCTGGAGTAATAAATCGCTCTCAAGTCAATCTGACGGGTACATCATCTTAACTCGATAGCTTAATTATGGGTTCAGGTTTTGATTGACATGTGAGTGGTTGGAATAATATTTTACAATTCAAATATTTATAGTACAGGAGAGATGCGATGGCTAATGAAATCAGAGTAAGATTTGCACCCAGCCCCACAGGTTACCTGCATGTGGGTGGCTTAAGGACGGCTTTATATAATTACCTTTATGCCCGTAAAGTAGGCGGGACATTCATTTTACGGATAGAAGACACAGACCAGACCCGGTATGTGGAAGGGGCAGTGGAAAACCTGCTGGCGACTATGAAACTGGTAGGTTTACAGGCAGATGAAGGACCGGAAGCAGGTGGTAATTATGGACCCTATTACCAAAGTCAACGGACAGAATTATATAGAAAATATGCGCTTGAACTGGTAGAAAAAGGAGCAGCATATTACTGTTTCTGCAGTTCAGAAGATCTGGATAAGATGCGTGAGGAGCAGCAGAAAGACGGCTATGTGACGGGATATGATGGACGTTGCCGTAATATACCACCCGCTGAAGCAGCCGCAAGAGCTAGCGCAGGAGAAGATCATGTGATCAGATTGAAAACTCCTGATGAGAGTGAGGTATTCTTTTATGATGTTGTGAGAGAGAAGGTGACTTTTGACTGGAATATGGTAGATGACCAGGTGCTGGTCAAGAGTGACGGCTTTCCTACCTATCATCTGGCAAACGTGGTTGATGATCATCTGATGGAGATCAGTCACGTGATCAGAGGTGAAGAATGGCTTTCCAGTGTGCCTAAGCATTTATTCCTTTATGAGCAGTTAGGCTGGAAACCACCTAAGATGGCGCATCTGCCATTACTGCTGAATCCTGATAAATCTAAATTAAGCAAGCGACAGGGAGATGTGGCAGTGGAAGATTATCTTAATAAGGGGTTTCTGGCGGAAACATTATTGAACTTCATTGCCCTGCTGGGCTGGCATGCCAAGGGGGATCAGGAATTATTTACTCTGGCAGAGCTCGAGAAGGAATTCTCACTGAAGCGCGTGACGAAATCAGGGGCAGTATTTGATATAGAGAAATTACGCTGGATGAATGGTCATTACCTTAAAACCATGGATCTGGATAAGATCGTAACAGCAGCCAGACCTTTTTTCATAGAGGTATTTGGTGAGATAGATGAAGAAGAATTAAGAGAATTTGTGGATTACAGCAGACCAAGGGTGGCAACCTTGAAAGAGATGCCTTTGGAATGCAAGACGTTTAAAGAAGAGATAGAATATAGCGAGGAGGATAGAGCAATTCTGCAGGAATCCACAGCACAGGAAATGTGTGGATTTTGGGCAGAGAAGCTCAGCTTGCAATCTGACTGGAGTGCAGAAAGCGTGAATGATTTATTGAAGCAGACCGCGGAGAATTATGGAGTGAAAGGTAAGAAACTTTATTTTCCGTTGAGACTGGCGATGTTTGGCAGTGTGCATGGTCCTGAACTGGATAAGATCATAAAGCTGGCGGGAAAAGAACGGTGTATAGAAAGGTTGAATAAAGTGAGAAGTGAGAAGTGAGAAGACCTTGCGAATGGTCTTGACCTTCGCAATGGTTGAGCTTTTTTGTTTGGAGAATTGATCTGTCGCCACCATTGCGGAGGTCATTCGACCATTCGCAAGGTAGCTTATAAAAGTTAGCTTAAAAAGGAGAAATATATAATGGAGAAAAAAGAGAATACGCATTTTATCCACGAAATCGTGGAAGAAGATATACGAAATGGGAAACATGATGGAGCAGTGCATACGCGGTTCCCCCCGGAGCCAAACGGGCATCTGCATATAGGACATGCGAAGGCGATCTGTCTTGATTTTGGCACAGCGCTGAAGTATAATGGCAAGTGCAATCTCAGATTTGATGATACCAATCCCAGTAAGGAAGAAATAGCCTACGTGGACGGTATCAAAGAGGACGTGCACTGGCTGGGTTTTGACTGGGAAGATAGAGAATATTATGCTTCTGATTATTTTGATCAAATATATGAATATGCAGAGCGATTGATCAGGAACGGTAAAGCTTTTGTGTGCGATCTGAGTGGAGATGAGATCAGAGAATATCGGGGAACACTCACAGAGCCTGGTAAACCAAGCCCCTGGCGTGAGCGTAGTGTGGAAGAAAACCTGGATCTATTCCGCAGAATGAAAGCAGGAGAATTTCCAGAAGGGACTCGCACTTTAAGAGCAAAATTAGATATGAGCAGTCCCAATGTGCATAATCGTGATCCCGTGATCTATCGCATCATGTATGCCCATCATCATCGTACAGGTGATAAATGGTGCATCTATCCAATGTATGATTTCACGCATTGCATCAGTGACTCAATTGAGAAGATCACACATTCATTCTGCACTTTGGAATTTGAAGTTCACCGCTATTTATATGACTGGTTTTTGGACGAACTGGAAGTATTCCATCCACAGCAAATAGAATTTGCCCGACTTAATCTCACTTACACTGTGATGAGCAAGCGCAAGCTTTTGAAGATGGTAGAGGAAAAGATAGTTGATGACTGGGATGATCCGCGGATGCCTACTGTGAGTGGTTTACGCCGGAGAGGATATACCGCGGAATCAATCCGTGATTTTTGTGATCGGATAGGTCTTGCCAAGCGTGAGAGCATAGTTGACCTGGCACTTTTGGAAC
>JAVCDJ010000143.1 GCA_030765845.1 Candidatus Stygibacter australis | reverse complement strand
TGGTTATTCGTGAATCCTCATCAGTTGCTAAAAGTGGCAGCCAATCAATGAACTTGGTGAGATAGGGCAGCTCATATTCCAACCTGCTGTCCACAGCACTCAGGATCAAAGTTTTATTTTCATTACCGATTTTCGGATGATCGTCGTCTACCTTTTCATCCTGATAGACAAATGTAGCCCCGATATTAAAATTGTCATTATAATCCCAGTCCGCTCGAAAGCCCGCCAGAGTTTTAGTGTCGATTGCAAAGGCTGGTTTATAATTATATGTAATATTCAAAATTGCGTCAGGATCACGCGCTTCAGCAATCAGAAAAGTTATAATCCCAAATTCATAATCTACTATATAATCTACATTTTCTACTAATTCCCGCTGAGTAGCTCCCTCACCAAGTTCGACCGTCACACTTCCAGGTAAAATGTTCATCTGATCAAGTGACACCTGATCACGGCTGCTTTCTCCTTTTACTGAGATATGCATATGAATATCATCAAATTGCACATAAACGGGATCCTTTTCATATATGATCCCATCTCCAACTCCTCTAAAAGGTTCCAGATAGGCAAATATGAGATAGCCTGAGGCAAGAGACATGGTTTCATCTTCTCCATTAACCACACCATCGCCATTCGTATCTAATCTCAGATATTCATTATAACTCGAGCCTGATGGTAATGGTGATGAATATTCCGCTGGACAGGTTGTGGTCTGAGTTCCGTCAGCAGAAAGATCATCAAACACAAATAGATTAAATCCTTCACTCTGGTAATTAGAATCAAATTTATAAATATTTCTGGCTGTCAGTTTCCAGTATTCAGGATCTTCTTCATATGTCTGATTACTCTTTTTGAGTAATTTTACTTCTACTGGATTTGCTGAAGTATTTCCTACATTTGTTCCGTCTGGCAGTTGATAGCCAACTCCTATCGCATAAGTCCTGGTCATTGAACGGTTGATGAAAAGCAGCCCCGTATCATAATCGAATGTGTAATCAGTCCCTTCTATTAACTGAGTGAAACTATACAGATCGTCTAAATTTGGAAAATTTGGATCATCTATATCTAATCCATCAAGAGTAACATTTTCATTAGCACTGGTTCCGTCATCCATATATATCTTCAAGGTTCCTGGCACTGGAAGTAGCTCATCTGCCCCTGGCTTCATTATCCATCTACCGGCATTTGTACGGATAGCATTACCTTCCCAGCCTGCGGGATAATCTACTCCAGCTACCTCTGTATCTCCTGATTCACCATATAAAGTGTATAAATTTGCTGGATCTGTGATGAAATAGAATTTACGTAATTCATAACTCTCGCTCCAATGTATTGTGGAATCTGATTTTGAGCTACCGGTCCAGGTCTGCTGGTCTTTTTGCGCTTCATCTTTTCCCAGAATCGCAGTCACATGAAGATTACCAAATTCCATCTCGCTTTTCACACCGAAAAGTCCCTCTGATGACGCTGAATAACTTATATATTGCGAGCCAGTTAATGAAAGTGCTATATTTCCACCTTCTATGCTTTTGATCACTTCATCTTCTGTACCTTCATAACTTATTTCCACTACATCAGGATTGGAATTAAAGTCATCATCAGTGCTCGATTGATGACTCACATTAACGTGAATTTTTTCACCGATCATTCCCCGCAGACGCAAAACCAGATCCTGCTTCATGGTAAGATCAAAATCAGTGTTACTGCCTGATTCATCAGTAGTACGGTTGCTCTCACTGCTGCTGCCACCGATAGTGATCTTTTCGCTGCCATCAAGACTCAAGCTTCCCGCCTGATTTCCCAGCAAGCCTCTCACGATCTTGGATTTACGGGCTGCTGCCGGTAGCTTAAAAATATATTCGCCTATTAAACCCGAACCGCTGCTCCGCTCTTTCTCCGCCAGAAGCTCTTTACTGTTCTCAAACATCTCAGAGCGAAATATCTGCCGGAAATTCTGATTAAAATATCTCTGATAACTCATGCCATGACGTGGGTAAAGACCTTTTATCAACCCCCAGCTAACCACCAGATAAACTATTTCCTTTTCCAAATCAACTTCTACTTCTGTGCGGGTTTTCATTTCACGAAAGATTATTGCATCATTGCGCACCATACTCATACCTTTTGGTATCTTCAAAATATTGATTTCACAATCTTCTATTTTGGGTGCACCTTTTAAATAGTATTTAATCGGAAATGTATTACCTTGCAAGCTGCCTGTGATCAATAAGGCAAATATGATTAAAAGCCAGCTCATGCGCTGACTTGAATTAATCTGTAGTTTTCTGCTTTGTTCTCTCAAAAATTCCACACCTTTTCCCAGTTAATGAGGTATATAACATACCATTATTGCTTTTCATCCTGACTTTAATACTGGTTCAGGGCTGCAACCGCTCACAAATCAACGCCAGCCCATCCAGTGTTAAAGTCTCATCCACAACTTCAATTAATTCCGAATAACTTGAAACTAACTTAGCAATTCCGCCTGTCGATACCACCTTTATGGGATTTAGTGTGTGGAATTCATCGCGCAATTGCGAAATGAACCCATCTATCATCAGAGCATGACCCCTGATTATTCCTGATAACATGGCTTCCCGGGTACTTGTGCCCAGAAGCCCAAATTCCTCTCCAAAATCTACACCCGTCAATTGTGCTGCCTTGCTCACAAGACCCTCAGCCGAGGTTTGCAGTCCCGGGCAGATGATCGTGCCATAAAAATGACGATTACTACCCACTAACTGGATCGTTGTTGCTGATCCAAAATCACAAACCACACAATTAGTGCTATATTTCTCAATTGCTGCAAAAGCGTCAACAAGCAAATCTGCTCCGATATAGGAAGGGTCTGATACTGGATAGGTGAGACCCAGATCAGTGGCACTGGTAACATTGAGCAATCGGCAGCCTATATGACGCTCGATAACCTCCCGGAATACTCCGCTCAAACGAGGCACCACGCAGGACATGGCAGCAATATCTGTCTCAGAAAAATCTATTTTTGCATCATGTCCCAGGCTGGAGATGATACTCCAGTATTCATCTGCTGTTCGCTTCCGATTACTCTCTATTCGCCAGAATAATTTTTGTTCCCCAGCATAAACTCCTACTACAGTATGAGTGTTACCTATATCAATTACAACCTTTTGCATTTTCATTAGGGTTAAAAAAGTTTAGTAGTATATTTATAGTCAAGCTTTTGTTTCTCTTTTAATGATTATTGATTATGGGGTTTTTTCACTTTTATAGGAGTTATGTGACCTATAAGACCTATATTCGGCATACGTCCCACAGTGAATTGGCAGATTATGCTATAATACGTGAGAAACGTTATAATATAAAAATAGTACTATAAAGATGTTTAATTGAGCTTAAATATGAGATTAGTACACTTGTAACCCACAGGGAACCAACAGGGAGGGTACAGGAGGGTAAGGGAAGGACTGAATCTGGTGGTAAGATATTGTGTTTAAAAGAGATATATTATGAATTGGGGCAATGAGGCTGAAAATGAGTAAATGGAACATCTGATACATACTGGAGTTGATAGTAAAAGAATAATCTTATCATAGAACTGGTGTATAATGAAGCCACGGATTACACGGATATGCACGGATAATGTAATGTAAGATATTTTAAGCAACGAACAAGACGAACAAAACGAACTGATTAATAAAGAGCGGGGAATGAAAGATTCTTTAATTGCTGCTGAGTTGTGGGCAGGGGAAAGGTATTGAGTTAAGATGTGAATGCAGATTGACTTAAGACTGGGCTGGGATTATAAATTCCAGGCTGTAATTGGTGATAACTGACCGTCCTCAAGTCATTTCGATGAGTACATCGCCATAACTCGATAACTTAGCTGGGAGAGAGGGGTAGTAACTGATCGCCAGAAGTCATATCCGGGGTACCGTTCATAACTCCTGCTTAACGGGGGATATGGACTTAGGAAGAGGCATGTTAGGAACTACGAGCACCAGTTCATAGAAAAAAAAAGAGCTACGAGATGGTGCTCGTAGTTCCGGGATAGTCAGGAATAATGATCGTTTTTAACTCAATAACTTGATTGATAAAATACTAATAAACGGTTCTATATTAATATCATTACTACTTGAAATTGTGATGAGATAGTGGTAAATGAAAATCATAAGTATGGAACAAAAATTGCTTAAAATAAGACTTAGATAAATTATATTGTACACAATGATTAAATCAGAACAAAGAATGTAACATGTTTAATGGTGGAGGATTGAGCGTGAAATTGGATTATGAGGATGGCAGAAAGGATTGTAAATACTGTTTACAGTTTTCTGGAACTGCAATAATCTGTTTACAGTTTGATCAAGACTTACTGTTTTACTGTAAACAATTTTATCAATCTAATGATCAACTGATAGGGAAGTTAGCTAAGTATATATATTATATATATAAGTTATACAGGTATGAGCTTTGGGTTTTTGGCTGAGAACTAAAAAAAAGCAGTTGCCGGGATTTCAGAAAAATATCAGACAGAAAATCATAATTTGGTATAGAAAAATTAGATTAAGGAGAAGAAATGAACTGTGAAAGATTGATAAATAATTTAATCATTATTCAGGGATTTACATAACGAATTTATTACTTAATCTCAATGGATCAACAAAAAAATAAGGAGTTTTAAATGAATAAAATACTGTTAAGTATGCTGATTCTAATCACTTTGTCAGGGACACTGCTAAGTGAAGAATTAGACATGGATCGCGTAATGCCCAAAAAACTTGTGTATAGTGAATTGCCTGAAGATTATCCTAAAGAGCTTGATGAGTTGTTTATTTTTTATTGGGAAACTGTAAAAATGTTAGAACCTTACTTCGGTGATGATAAAAAACAAAGAGAGAGTTTTAAAGAGCACTTCGACAGATTGAGTTATGATAAACAAAAACATATTGTTTATTTGATCTGGTTAGTGTCAAATACTATTCCTAAATATTACTGTGAATACTTAAGTATAAACAGAAATCCTTGGGATAAGAGACTTCAGACATTACATACCTGGGATGAATTAGACCGATTATCAATTTATCCCGAATCTCAAAGGGCATTCTATAAGACTAATGAGGGGTTAACTGAAGGATTGCTACCAATTGAAGAAATTAATAGCTGTATTAAGTGGTTTTTAAAAGATGATCCGGAAATTTACAATAAGGATTTCTATCCTACATTATGGAATATATGGATAAGGGCAAGAATTATTGATAACGAATTAGTCAAAATATCTGATTATAGGGGGTATAATTATTTAAAATTATCAACCATTGAATCCCTCGGTAAACAGTTTACTGAGAATGAAATTGTTTTATCTGTGCAATCATCACCTAATAATTACGATTATATTATTGGGAAAGATTACTTAATCAATCTATGTTTTTATATGGGAGAAGGACAGAAAGCAGGTCCACCTGAAAAATTAGAAATTGATTTGCAGAAGTATTATACTACTCAGGCATCAAAGGTATTTGAAATTAATAACAATATTTGTAAAGCAATACGATATAATATTGAATTCTGTCCTTTAAAAGACCTTATGTCAGAATCGAGAGAATTTGATTATGATACTTTCAAAAATATCTATCTGGAATATATTAATAATTTAAAAGGAGTTAAGAATGAATAAGATACTTTTATTGATATTAATATTGATTCCAGTATTTAT
>JAVCDJ010000142.1 GCA_030765845.1 Candidatus Stygibacter australis | reverse complement strand
TTAGGAAATGTTATATTTTCAAAAAGAAATTGAGTTGTTTCATTCCTATCTCCAGTCGATGTATTTATACCCATAATAGAAAATGAACCATTATTATCTCCAATAATAGTGATATTTGGTTGAACAGAATTATCAATATAGAATGCTTTATATGAACCGAAATCATAGCTTTCAACCTCACCACTTTCTATTGTTATCTCTGCAACATAATTTGTATCTAATATTGAAGTGTCATTTTCTGTGTAAACAATTAAATTCTGGTTTTTAAATATCAAAGAATCTAATTCCATTGCAATTAAAGAATCAATCATTGAATTATTATCTTTAGTCATGTTTGCATGTATGCTTCTCAATTCTAGGTCTGGTTCTTCAAATCTAAAAAGTGGACCGGGATTTAGGAATTTGATAGTACCATTCTCATCAATGAAACTTCCTCTATCATCAGAAGTATATTTTAATTTCTCTAGATCATTATAACTGTTATTATATTCATATAAACGATATTCATTTTCTGTTTTGATCATCGTGTGTAATACTGTTCCGTGCTTTCTATATGATGCGATTAATAGCCTATTATCAGAAAGTTTATTTTTAATATTGTTTAACTGTTCCAATGAATAATTTTCATAATGAAATAGTGTTTTGAAATTAGAAGAAATCCAATATTTACATTGATCAATAAATTCTGATCTAATATTTTCCCATACATTATCATCGTCTTCTGATAATAAATAAGTATAATCCTTTCCGCATGGTATCAAATCAGGATGATTTTTATAATTTATTGATGTACTAGCCATTCCATAACAGTGTCCATTAGCTGATAACAAATCAGAAAAATATGATATTGTTGTCATTGGCCAAATAAAATGATTTGTGCTATATTTCCAACTGATATGTGCTATTGTAGATCCAATTTCTTTTAAAGATTGCCTCCTATTCCTAAATCTATAATTATCCTCACCATATTCAAAATCTGCAACCCAAATTTTTGCTTCTTTTACAATTTCATTATCAGCGGGATTATTATCGTTTGTTAAAATTTCAAGTTGATATGTAATATCAAAATTATGGTTTATATAAGGTGGTAGTTCAGGTATTTCAAAATTATCAGATTTAAAAGTGCCTACAACATTTTGATCATTTAATAATTGGAACATAATATAAAAAGTTCTTGAATTTACAAAATCATAGTCATCTGGAGCCACTCCCTCAAGCAGTACAGGACCGGACATTATTAGTGTTTGATCTTCATTAAAATGTAAATTCCCTATTGGTTCCTTTAATTCTATTATTAAAGTATCGAAAACTGTTTCTTGAGAGTCTATTATGTAGGAAGCTATTATATTTATCATGGACGGATTAAAATTAAAACCATCAACCCATTGAGGATCATTTATCAAAATTCCATTGTTTGCATATTGAGTTTTATCATGAGCTATATCTCCAATGCCTTCGTTAAAATCCCAGTAACCAACTAAACCTGTTGTATCTGCTGGATTGTTCATATCCAGTTCACGATACATTCTTTCCTGGATTTCTACCTCTGTTAAAGCTCGATTCCATATTCTTAGTTCATCTAAAATTCCATTAAAATATCTATCAAAAGAGGTTTGAGTATGTCTTACACCAATAAAAAGCGGATTAATATTTGATGCTGGTATATCATCAGAATTTTGTAACACCTTTAAGTTGCCGTCTAAATATATTCCATATTCCCCTAAATCAACATCAACAAATACAGCAATGTTATGAAAAAGAGTATCATTAATAATCGAATTACTATTAATCAAATGATCTTCATCATCCGATGATTCCCAAAAAAATGCTATACTGTTATTGTCTTCGAAAGTAATAGACCAGTTGGAGATATTCCCATCTGGTGCAAAACCTTGACCAACGAGGCGTTGGTATTGATTAAATTCAACTGGTTTGAACCATAATGAAACTGAAAAAGATCCGTTAAAATTTAAAGACGGATTATTATTTACCTCAACATAATCATCTACTCCATCAAAATCAAGAGCATGTTGTCCTGCGGAATTAAATATTGTTTTACTTCCTACATCACTCCAATTATTGTTAGAATCTTTAAATCTGACATAGATATTATGTAATCCAAAATCTAATTCTGCTGTGGGTATTTCATTTAGATATGCTGTTGCCGTTGATCCACCAAAAGTTCCTGACAGAGTTATTCCATTGCCCACTCCAGGATCAGTATCGATAAAATATTCTGCTGATACTATTATGCCTGAATTCGGATTTCCTACATTTAGGAAAATTGCAGATGGTTCTCCCCAGTCATTATTTGAATCTTTGAACCGGACATAAACAATGTGAGTTCCAAAAGAAAGCACGGAAGTGGAGATTCCAGACAATGAAGCAGTTACTACAGAACTGCCAAATGATCCGGTTAACGATGTTCCGTTTCCTTGGCCCGGATCAGTATCAATATAATATTCTGCTGATACTATTATGCCTGAATTCGGATTTCCTACATTTAGGAAAATTGCAGATGGTTCTCCCCAGTCATTATCAGAATCTTTGAAACGAACATAAACAATATGAGTGCCAAAAGAAAGTCCGGAAGTTGAAACTCCTGATAAAGAAGCAGTTGCTGTCATTCCTCCAAATGTCCCCGTCAAAGATATACCATTTCCTTCACCCGGATCAGTATCAATAAAATATTCTGCTGAAACTATTGTGCTCGAATTCGGATTCCCCACATTTAAAAACACTGCTGATGGACTACCCCAATTACTGTTAGAATCTTTGAATCGAACATATACGATGTGTGTTCCCAAAGAAAGACCGGAAGTTGAAACTCCTGATAAAGAAGCAGTTGCTGTCATTCCTCCAAATGTCCCCGTCAAAGATATACCATTTCCTTGTCCTGGATCAGTATCTATAAAATATTCCGCTGATGTAATTGTATTTGCATAAGAAATTATTTGAAAGATTATAAGAAATGAGAAAAGTAAAAATATTAATTTCATAGAAACTCCATTAAATAATTAAAATTATGATTTACTTTATCTGGCTGGTAGCTTCTATGTCGAATGTTTCTCCAGGTAAAACTGATTCGGGATTTATTTGAACATCTAAAACAGTTGGCTTTCCCATACTCCATTCTGTTGGTCCACCAAAAATTCCCATATCATTTCGAGTTCCATCTAGGTCTTCATATTCAACCCCTGGAATACCTGTATCAATGCATGGTGAATCTGAATGAAGATAATAATTTCCATTTTCATAATCTGTTAATAATGGATTTATATCAAAAATATTACCAGGTCCAAGATTCGCTCCACTTGTATTAGTTGAATTATTATAAAAGCAGTTATAAGCTAAATCACCATCATAATGGCAATAGTAAGTTGTTCCAAAACCATAATTACAATTAATGATGATATTATTAAAAAAATCAACTTGTCCAGGTGACCATGCATCTGTATATATTTCGATTCCATATGATGTACAATTATATATTAAATTATTTAGTGATTTTCCAGTTGAACTATGATTATAACGTAATCCAACAGAACAATCTTTAATAACACAGTTTTGAATATTTGTTGTTTGAGTAAATACAAAAATTCCTTTATCTGAATTTTCAACAATGCAATGCTTAATAATTGGGGATGAAGCATGTACTTCAATTCCTTCGTGTGTACAAATAATTTTAAGATTTGAAATTGTAACATTGCCGTTGTTAATTTTTACTGCATAATCATTATTCGATTGAATAATTGTCGAATTTGGATCTACTCCTTCCAGCGTTATAGCTTTCGAAATGTCTACGGATTCCAGATATGTTGCAGGATAGATTAAAATTGTATCATCATCCACAGCATCATTGTAAGCAGCGTTAATCGTGTAATAAGGTCCATTAAATTGATCAACAACCAGAGTTGTTGCATAAGCTGATAACGTTATCAGCATAATACTAACAAAACATATTAAATTTTTCATCTTTTCTCCTACCTATATATTTTTATTTTTTTTATTCCTTAATCCGGAAATATTATTTTCACATCTCCTACTTTCTTGAAGTAATATTTTACTTATTAATAAAGGTCTATTATTCTTTCAATGATTTAATGAGATAAATCTACTTCAATATTTGTTGTTCCTTTTTACTACCTTTTTTATTAATTAACATATCAATTAGCTTTTTAACTTCATTTCTTTTTTCTTCTTCCAATAAAGATTTTACTAGCTCTCCCGCGGTTTGTGCTGTTACCTTATAAAACATTTTTTCTAATTGAAGGACATTTTCATGTGTATAGGTTGTATCGGAGATTGTATCTAATAAATAATTACTGCTTGCTTCAAATCCAGGAGTGCTCGAATTATAAATTCTGTAGCTATTTATTACAATTGGATTTCCACCTGTATCTTGAGTAACTGCATCCCAGGAAATAATAACATCCATGCTATCTTTATCTATAGTAATAAATAGATTTTCTGGAGAAGCCGGAGGATAGACACCGGTTGTGGTTGAATGACACTCTGGAGAAAATCCCCCCTTGTTACCAGCTAAATCTATTGCTCGTACTTTAAAATAATAGTTTGTAACAGGAGCTAATCCGGTAATTGTAGTATAATATTGTAAGGAATTGGATAATGAAGGATCATTACCTTTATCCCAGAGCGAATCGGCTTCCGTTACATTTTGATGAGTTGCATAGTATACCTGATAAGAATCAAAGAACTCGTCGTTACTTGTACTCCAGGCAACTGTCAAAGTCGAATCTGTAGGATAACCTGATTGCGCCATTGTGATACTGTCGGGAAGTGTTGCATCAATTCTGACTACATAATCATCTCCTATTCCTTCTTCATTATTAAAACCACTATATGTATAGCCATAACCATTAACATCCTTTGCCCTGAATTCAAAATGAAGTGAATCACCATCAACGTTATATAGAGCATTGATCCTTGCTACAACAGTATCAACTGCAGAAATTCGTAATTTATCAAGTAGTTTTACTTCTGGGTGCGTAATACTTTTTAAAACAGCATTTTGGACTTCCTTTATAACTTGCTTTTCTGTATTCCTATCATGAGATAAAATTATTGATTCATTAGTTTTATTGATTACCTTTTTGTTTTCAGTAATAGCATTCTTTTTGTTACCTGATAGGAGTATTATTTCTCCAGACCTTGAATATACATCCTGCCATTCATCTCCAGTTCCATAAAAACCATTACCATCTTTATCATAACGATACTGAACAGTTGTTGAATCAATACCATAGTAGTCGTAAAAAGTTATGCCAATTTCTACAGTTCTACTTGTTGACCATGTTGGTTCAGGTTGGTTGCCAGGATAGGGGGATTCGCAATATGGAGGATAAGTAATTGGTACATTTAAAATTACATCAGAAAATTCAGAGCGATTCCCAACACTATCAATAGCACAGATTGCAAAATATTTATCTGTTGAGTTATCTATTCCGTAAATTGTAGTACTTGTGGTTTGTATATTATATAGAGATGTATCATTTATTGCGGACCAACAAGAATCATTCAATGTAATTGAATCTGAATTTGAGTAATAAATTTCATATTGCTGAAAATGTGCATCTGTGGTAGCATTCCATTCTAAATCTATGGTATTGATTGTTGTGTCAGAGCAAACAAAATCATTAATTGTTTCAGGTGCTTCACTATCTATTCTAACTATATAATCATCAGAAATACCTTCCTCATTATTTAAACCGGAAAAACCGTACAGAACACTTACGCTGTCTTTAGCTCTCCATTCAAAATGTAAATCATCACCATCAGTAGTATATGTTACATCCACTGATACATCTATCGTATCTTGACGTGACTTATTTCTCAATACATAGTCATTCCAATTTTCGTTATAATAACCGTTTCCATTTGCATCAAAACGATATTGAATACTTGATAAATCTATGTTTGAATGTGTGTCATATATTTTTGCGCCAATAGTGACTGTTCTCGAAGAATCCAAAGCAGGACATGGTTGATTGGGTGGTATTGGATTATATATAATCGGTGGGTCTCCTATTCCAATATCTATAATATCTGAATAATCGCTTATATGACCAAAACCATCCTTTGCACAAATAGTGAAGTAGTAATGATTTTCCGGCAATCCACTTATAGTCGTAGTACCACAACCTATTTCATTGAGGGTAGAATCCATTACAAATGACCATTTATTCGAAGTAGTATCTACAGTTGCTGTTGTATCATAATATATCTCGTAACACGAAAAATAATCAATTGAAAGCGTATCCCAGGATAGAGAAATATAATCAGTTCCATAATCAGCAATAGCAAAGTTAGTCACTTGCGGTACACTGAATGATACATAATTATATTCTAAATACACATCATCTATATTCCACCAATTATCTCCCATTGAAAGAGTGGAAGAATACCTCCAACGGAATTTTACGCTGCTTTCTCCGGACAAAGAATTCAAATCTAAGGACAATATACCTATCGTATCTGATGAAATTGTATATAATGGTATCCATGAATAACCACCATCAACGCTGTAACCAAATACTCCTTCAGAAGAACCATTCGCTTTAAAATCTTCCCAGAAAGAAATAAAAATACTATCTGATAAGCTAAAATCATATTCTTGTGTAAGTAACAATTCATCTGCCGTTTTAAACATTCCTTCGTTTTTAACGATCATTGATGAATCCGCTCTTGTTCGTAATGGATCATAAATTTTTTGCCAGGGGAAGGTTGTAGTTCCATTATGTATTATCTCCCAATTGCTCGGGATACCGGATGCATTGTAATTATAGGTGTATTCATCCATTCTAATTACATTTACCTTAACTGTGTCGATTGCTGTATTACCCACATTATCCGTAAGTTTAAAATGTAACCATTCAGTTCCAAACCAATCTACTTCAGGATTAATAGTTGCTTGTGCACCATTAAAATCTACATTTATATGTTCATTGACGCTTACAGAGTAATTTAAAGGAAGATCTCCACCAATAAAAATATCATTCATATCAATAACTACCGTTGTATTACAATACATCTCAATAGTATTCATTGGATTTTGTACATAAGGTATTCGGTAAAAGTAATATTCTCCCATATCTGCTATTGTTCCATCCGGATCCAATGGTGAAGTTGGATCTCCTGCGTCTATACAAGGTGATTTTGTTGAATCGGGAATTGGATAATTAGCCCAGCTTAGATGGTAGTCACCATTGAGTGAGTCTACAAATAAAGGATCTAATTGAATATTATAATAGGCATCACAACTATCTCCATTTGCGTTTGTAGTAACATTTACTCCAATCCATTGTCCACAATTATAGAAATTACCATTCTCATTATTATAGAAATCTGAATAGGTTATATCTGGATTACCAGAAGATACATAAATTCCATAATTACCGCTGTTATCTGAAATAATACAATTAATTACACTTATGTCGTCATTTGTGTAAATCCCACCACCACCATAAGAAGAAGCACTATTACCTGTTATAGTTACATTCTCTAAACTCGGGGATGAATTATTATAACAGTAAATCCCACCACCATTAGAAGCACTATTACCTGTTATTGTTACATTCTCTAAACTAGGGGATGAATTAACATAACAGTAAATTCCACCACCATAAGAAGAAGCACTATTACAAGTTATTGTTACATTCTCTAAACTAGGGGATGAATTAACATAACAGTAAATTCCACCACCACCCCAACCAGCACTATTACCAGTTATCGTTACGTTCTCTAAACTAGGGGATGAGTCGATAAAAGTAATACCTCCTCCTGTAAAATTTGGGTACGAACCACTGCCTTGTCCATTTGTTATTGTGATATTTTCAATTATTGCATGAGTTATATAATTAAATTCCATTACTCCTGACATATTATTAGCATCTAATATTGTATATTCTTGGTTACTACCCGATAGATTTACATAATTACTCCAATTTATTGGAAACATTTCTCCATTAGTATAATCACTATAAATACCTGGTCCGATATGAATTGTGTTAATGTTAGCACTATCAGAATATATCATTGATAATGCATGGTTTATTGTTCTAAAAGGTTCATCTACTGATGTTCCAGTATTATAATCATCCCCATTTACCGACACATAAACATCTGAGTTTATCATATTTCCATTAATACTATTTAATATATCAAAGGTAAAGTTATCAATAGGTGTTGCATAATAATCAGTAGGTGTCATTACTGTAAAAGTATCTACAATTACATCTATTATACCGAAATTATATGTAGTATAAATATCAACACCAAATCCCCTCATGTTTTCAATAGTGTTTGAATAAATATTACATCTATTTGTAGCGTTAAAACTCGGGGAGGAAGAAGAACAGTAAATTCCACCACCAGAATAAGAAGCATTATTACTTGTTATCGTTACATTTTCTAAACTCGGAAAGGAATGTTCACAATAAATTCCACCACCATCCCAACCAGCACTATTACCAGTTATCGTTACATTCTCTAAACTCGGGGAGGAAGAAGAACAGTACATCCCAGCACCATAAGTAGAAGCACTATTACCAGTTATCGTTACATTCTCTAAACTCGGGGAGGAAGAATAACAGTACATCCCACCACCTTCCCAAGAAGCACTATTACTTGTTATCGTTACATTCTCTAAACTCGGGGAGGAAGAAGAGCATTCAATTCCACCACCTTTTCTAGACCTACCATTATTTAAAGTAAAACCAATTATTATTGCTGTAGAATCCTCTCCACTTTCAAAAGTAACAACACTTCCACTACTATTTCCATCAATAACTGTTTGAGATATATAAGAAGTATCTTGGGTAGTTAAATATTGAGAAGCAACGGTAATGTTCTTTCCATTAAAATTAATATTTTCTATATATGTTCCTATTTGTACTAGAACAGTATCTCCATTTGTTGCTGCATTAATACCTGCTTGTATTGTACTGTAATCTGTAGGTATGTTAATAGTTGTTGCATTAAGCACACAAACAAATAAACTAAATAAAATAGTAATAATAATTTTTTTCATTTTTTCTCCTAACTTGTTCTAATTATTTTTTATAATCCACAAATATGATTCATTAATAATTTCATTAAGTTTCCTGCTTTTGGGGCTAATATTTTTTCTGCAATTATCACTTGTTACATAATAGAATTTTTGGGTATTGTTCAGCGGTGCTTTCCACGAGCTGCCGTCAAAGATACCACTATTGTCAATTGTAAATCCTGAATTTAGATTATTTGTGGAATACACTTTGTAGAAAGTAGCTCCCTGTACAGGCTCCCAATCAATATATACAGAATCTTGGTTCGTAAATATTATAACATTATCCGGTGCTTCCAAATTCGTTGGTGGCACATAATCAAGTTTCATGTAGTATATTTCACTATTTCCGTCTTTATAATCTTCCCATACTATGCTCCACTTTCCATTTGTATTACAAGCTACATCTGGATGACGTGAATGTTCATTATCATTATTTAGAATCTGTTCAGCTATAAAATTATTGTCATCATATTTGTTAAAATACACTTCCCAGTTACCATTTCTATCATCCTCCCATACGAGTGTAAAATATGATCTGTTCTGCGGTTTCGTTGCCATATTTGGATATCGTGAGTCTCCATCACCTGAGGATTGAGGGTTTTGAGATCCATCATAAATTTGATAATATCCATCTGTATAATCTATATAAAAAAGATAAGCATTATCTTCTTGGGTTATTCCTAAACAGCATTCTTTACTATCATCTGAAGCTTGTAAAAAAGCTCCATTATAAGCAATAGAATTACTTGATGTAATTTTGGCTATATGATAATAATGACTGAACCAATTGCCTAATTCAAGTCTCCACACATAAAAATTGTCCTGGTTGTCATGATCAATATAACAGTTTTTCTGAACAAAATAACATAACGAATTCAATTCAATAGCATCTCCTATAATATTACCTGCTGAATCGCGTTTTTCAAATTTGGTTTTGTATAATATTCCAGGTTTCTCCCAGGCAATTCCACTCGTTCCATCATCAAGAGAGGAGATTGCAGGTAGATCGCCACTATCAAGAGTGATATCATTTACAACTTTTATACCAGCAGTATCAACTTTACAATATTTAATATCTCCGCTTTCTTCCCATACAATATAGCTGTTACCAGCATCATCAACGCCAATATCCGGTTTCGTAGAATTGCTGCTCGTTTGAGTAATATTTGTGGGAGTAACAATAATATTGTTATTTTCATCAATTCGGCAGAAATAAATTTCCCAGTTTCCATCCCTGTAATCCTGCCAGACTATGGAAGCGTTGTTAAAATTATCAAAATCTATTGCTGGCCATTCAGAATTTGAATTATCATTTGAAAGTCGAACTTCTGTGAAATTTCCTAGTCCATAAACTTCAATGTAATGTGATTTAATCTCCCAATCGTTATCATTTCCATCATTTATTTTCAATGTTACAGAATAAACACCTGGTAAATTATATGTATAAGATGGATTTTGTTCATAAGAATCAACTATCCCATCGCTATCAAAATCCCATTCCCAGCTTATAATATTACCAACTGAAAGATCGACAAATGTAACATCAAAGGGAGTAGAACCAAATCTGTTGGCAGCATGAAAATCTGCTCTGAGATACACTGTATGTGCATTATTTCCGTCATAGTATATTCTACCATTCTCAAAGTCCACCGTCTGGTAAAGATTATTTTGAAAATCAAGATATTGAGATGAAATGGGTAAACCAATTGAACTGGGGCACATCCAATTATTCCATATATTTTCACCAATCCAAAATGCTTCATTAATTCCCGATTGATCTAAAAACAAGGCACCATTTGTTAATTTTTGTTTAAAATAATCTACTCCATTCCAACCTATTTCTACCGGTTCTATAGGTAAACCAGCAATATCTTCATGTTCTTCGAATGTATCTTTAAATTTATCTTCAACATATGGATATGACTGTGTATACTCAAATCCGACCATTGACTTATATGCTTCAAGAATATCGAGTTTTCCTGCTCCCCAGTATTTATTATCTTCGAGTGTCAAAGGCCAAGTTCCATTAGGAATACCTCCAGTGGAATTCTGCAATATTTGTTTTATTTGATCGGCATTTAAGTCTGGAAATTTTTGAAGTAACAACGCGATTGCTCCCGTTACATGAGGTGCAGCCATACTTGTACCTGAACCACTTCCATAATCCATTATACCTGTAGCTATCGAAGATGTAATTGGTGATCCTGGAGCTGCTATATCAGGCTTACTTACAGTGTATTCATCATCTGTTCTTAGAGGGCCTAGACTACTTTCGTGATATATATCTCCATTTATTTCATTAATATGGTTAGCAACAGTAATTACTTTCTCAGCAGAAGCTGGAATTAGAATTGACTGGAAAGAATCACCATTTAAAAAACCACCTTTTGTACAATATGGTTCTGAATGGTAACCATCAATATTGCCACCTGTGTCTTGATTATGTGGATGTAAGGAAATTTTGTAATTTCCCGAGAGCAAAATTCCATGGCTACCTACTTTAATTACAATTTGAATAACATGATCGTTAGAATTATTTGGGATAGATGTATCATTATTATAAATTGATATTGTATCTGATTCTAAAACAGTGTCCATTATACAATATCCGAATTCAACTAAATCCGTCCATTCAGGATTGAGCCAATCATTATCAGATACTCTTACATCAAATTCGCCCTCTCCCCAAATTTCGAATGTTAGGCTATTATTATCAGATTTAATATTATTATAATTTATTCTGAATTCAATAACTAAACTATCACCTGGTATGTCAGGTACATATCCGTCTATATGAGGATATGGTGATGTTTCGCGTCCTGAATTTCCAGCCGCTACGACAAATATTGTGTTAGATGTATCAATTTTTGTGTTTAGTGCTTCTTCAAATAACGTTGAACCATCATGTGGACCTAAAGGAGCACCCAAACTCATATTTACTACAAGAGATTTATTGTCATTACTTGCTTTATAAATCATCCATTCATAACCATCTAAAGCACTATTTGTATTCGGGTCATGATTAAATGAACCTATTTTAGCGAATAATATATCAGATTTATAAGCAACACCTTTATAGTTTTTATTGGCTGAATCACCATCGCCAGCAGCAATTCCAGTTACATGCGTTGGATGAAAATCATTTCCAGTGTATTGTGGAAAATTTGACCAATGATCTAAGGTATCACCCTCCAACCACATAGCCTTTATTCTATATTCTCCTTCTGGTGAAATAAATGTTTCATGATCCCATTTTAATGTGTCCAGTTCTATTACACCAACATAAACACTATCCCCGTTTATCGAATCATTAATTGAATAGTTTACATTTCCTTGCCAGACATCGTCTGCATTTATTAAATCAGTACTTGTGTTTAATAATGAATGCAATATTTTAGCAGCTTCTATGTAAATTACATCTGGTTCTGAAGCCATTTCTTCAATTTTATCAATAGGGATAGTTGCTGTTATATATTCTGAATCCTTTCCTTTATGTACCCCATGAATTTCTAAATCATTGTAATTTCTCAAATTGTTATTCTTTTTACTTTTTATTAAAACTTCAACTTTAAGACTATCATGATTAAAATCAATAGCAAGAATATTGGAGTAATTTTTTAATTTGCTTTTTAGATTTGCTCTGTCCTTTAGAGATTTTTCAGAGTTTTCAAAATTATGCATATTTATTAAAAGTGGTATTAACAGATAATCTACTTTTCCTTTTGCATCCTCACCAATAATTTCTGATATTTTTATTAAATTATAATTTTTTCTATTACTAACCTGACTGTAAAGCGTTCCTCCTAGTATGCTAATAAATAAGACTATACAAATTAACAATTTAGATTTTTTCATCTCACCCACCTTTCATAGGTTTTGTTGCGAGTTAATTTTGTTTTCCATAGTTTTTAATCCATACCAAAATTTAATAGAGACCATTTGTAAATCAGACCAAATTGCAATGTTATTTTTCTATAATTAATTATTCGTTGTCAAATTTTATTACTTTTCGTTTTTTATTTTCTTTGAATAAATCTTATGTTTCCACTTATTCTATACTTCTGATGAAGATCAGTACATGGCGATGTATATGAAAGGCATGGCTGCTTCGATCATAATAAGCGCAACTGCAATGGGGGATGCAGATGGGGAAACCGATGAGGGATTTGAATCGTTCTCTCATAAGGGACACCAAATGATGTATTCCAAGATTGATGAAGGTGGAATGAATATATCTGTGCTGGTCGTGGTTTATTCTGAGAAAGGACTTCTCATTTCAGTGAA
This sequence comes from Candidatus Stygibacter australis, assembly GCA_030765845.1. NCBI lineage: Bacteria > Pseudomonadati > Candidatus Cloacimonadota > Cloacimonadia (SeqCode) > Cloacimonadales (SeqCode) > Candidatus Stygibacter > Candidatus Stygibacter australis. The sequence goes on along the minus strand of JAVCDJ010000142.1, from coordinate 14,863 downwards.
TGCTATGACCGAAATGTCAAAAGAAGAATTGTTATCAATAGCTGATAAGCTAAAATTTTAAACTGAAACGTCACGAACCATTAACAAGTCCAACAAATCGTAGGATCTTCTTCGGTTGGTCTTCAGTAATTGCAGAATGCTGGATGGAGTTCAGAATGAATATCAGTGTTACTTTGAGTGTCTCATAAATTTTGAGGATATACAAGGAAAATTGAAATATTTGACAATAAATATATAACTCTAAATAATACCAGACAAATAATTTATTATGAATTCTTTATAAATGAAAAAAATGGAAAGAATAAAAAATGATTATTGCATAATATTTTTATGCTCGATCTACATATCTGGTTTCAGTTAACTATTCCATCAAAGTAATTAAGTTGTCTATAGTAAAGGGAGATAATTTTCAAAGCACGCTAACGTGAGTTATAGCAGGAAATTATTTTAATTTTCATAAAGAGTACATAAAAACATAGAACAAAGGAGAAATGATGAAAGGAAGAATTAGAATTGGTTTGTTTATATTAACATCAATATTGGTAATATCTTCATTAGTATATGCTACACCTGTTAATATTGAAACAGCGAAACAAGTTGCCAATAATTGGTATTTAGAAAGAAGTGAAGAAAACAATCTGAAAAATGTGGAAGTTATCGAGACATTTTTTATCCGTGAAAACTCACAGGATATTTATTATGTCTTTAATTTTAGGGAAGGCGGCTATATAATGATCGCTGCCGATGATGCTGTCGTACCTGTTCTCGGTTATAGTTTTGAGCATCATTATGGATTGGAAAATCATCCACCACAGTTCGATGCTATGCTTGCCAGTTTTAAGGAGCAGATAGTGTATGCTAAAGAGAATAACCTTTCAGCTTCCCAGGCAGCACAAGATGAATGGGAAAGGTTAAATGTGAGAACAGAGAATTTCGAAAGAAATAGAGATTTCAACCGTCTTGGACCATTGATTAGTTCTCTTTGGAATCAGAGTTATAGTTGGAATACATATTGTCCTCCTGATGTTTCCGGTCCCGGAGGATATGTTTATGCCGGTTGTACTGCGGTTGCTATGGCACAAGTTATGAATTATTGGGGGCAACCGACAACAGGAACTGGTTCACATAGTTATTCCTGCCCTCCTTATGGTACACTTTCTGCTAATTTTGGTTCTACTACTTATAATTTTCCTATGAATAACAGCTCTCCTACAAATGCATCCAGGGAGTTACTTTATCATTGTGGTGTCGGAGCTGAAATGGATTATGGACCTGATGCTTCTGGGGCTTGGGTTGGTAACCATACTTACTGTGCACGAAATGCATTAGTTAATTATTTTAAATATAACTCAATTGCACATTTTGAACTAAAAAACGACTATTCTGATACAGTGTGGAAAGGTATGATCAAGACTGATTTAGATAATGGGCGACCTCTTGTTTATAGAGGATATTATCCATATTATCCTTATGCAGGTCATGCCTTTAATCTAGATGGTTATGAAGATTTAGATATAATTCATTTCCATTTTAATTGGGGCTGGTCAGGTTCTTATAATGGATACTACTATCTAAACAATCTAAATCCCGGTTCTCATAATTTTACAGATTATCAGGGAGCGATATTTAGTCTTTGTCCAACTATCAATGTCTGGACTGGGAATCACAGTCATCTTTGGGGAAATACAGCCAATTGGTCTTTAGGTCATATTCCTTCTGCCACTGAAGATGTCGAGATACCAAATGTAAACATGCCGTGTATCGTCGATTATTCTGACAAAACATGTAATAATCTAACAATCTATCCCGATGCAACAGTAAATATTTACGACCAGACGCTTACTGTAAACAACGATTTGATAAACCATGGAACAATTGGCATGTTACAGGATAATTCCTACCTGAATATAATGCACGATGTAGTATGGGAATCGGGATCATCCTTAAATGTAACCGCTTATAGTTCTTATATTAATGTCTATGGTGACTGGAACTTTGAAAATGGTGCTAATGTAAATCCAACCCAAGGATTTGTTGATTTTGAAGGAACAACTGGTAGTTGGATAAGATGTTATAGCACTAATAGTAATTTCTACATGCTCAGGAACTACAAATCTGGTGGAGCAAAAGCAATATTCAGTAATGTCTCTACAGAAGACATAGTTATAAATGGGCTGGTTTATACTAGCTCTGGTAGTATTTTAGAAAGTATGTCAAATCAGAACATAATAATGAGAGGTGATTTTAATTATTACGGAACATTTGATTTTACACAATTATCCAATACAGGTTCGGTCATCTTTGATGGAACTTCACAAAATATTAATAATTACAGTTCCGGATCCGGTACTTTTAATAATGTTGTCTTCAGCGCTTCAACTGGTGTAACATTAGTTAATGAAGGTATAACCGTTGCAGGTGATCTAACTATAGAACAGGGAAATTTCAACTCAGCAAACTATCCTGTTACTGTTGGTGGAAATTGGATAAATTCTGGTGGATCGTATACTCCAGGAACCAGCATGGTTACATTTGACAGCAGTGGTGATCATCAAGACGTGAATGGAACTAATACTTTCTATGATGTTCATCAAATCAATAATTCAATGAATCTTCGATTTAATGGTAATAATACTATCTTGAATGACCTTGATCTGGATTATTTCTGTTGGGCATATCATACTTTTAATGTTAATGGAACATTAAATATTGATGACCCAAGTTCCAGATTTACTGCTAATGGTGCTTCTGCAATTGCTACTATCGCAACTCTCGACCAAGGAGGAACTGTTTATTGTAACGGAGCAGCAACAATAACAATCAACGATCTTGTTGAATCTACGATTCAGGGAACATATTATGCAGATGACGTAGGAGGTGTAATTAATCTATCAAATGGAGGATCAGCAGTTGACTTAGCAGGTGATCTGTATATAAATGGTGGAACCATGAATATCTCAGGAACTTTTTGTTTTTGGCCATATTATGCAGCTGCATCTATAACAATGACAGATGGTGTGCTCGATGTAACCTCATGTGGAATTTACTTATCTGCATCAAACACGCTTACTGAAACAATTACCGGTGGAACGATAAGAACTTCAGGTGGTTTTACAGGGTTAAGAACCGATTTCAATCCAACTGGTGGAACTTTAGAATTGTATGGAACAACTGATGCAAGCCTGAGTTTAGGAACAGGTAGTAACTTGTACAATGTAAATATAAATAAATTAGTAGCTGATAATTTAGTTACAAAAAGTATGAAGTCATCAAAACGTGAAAAGGTAAGAATTGATCGAGACGGAGCACCATTTGAAGTTACACGCTCACAGACAATCAATGTTACAAGTGACTTGGATATCACCGGAGATCTTCAAATATCCAATGGAACATTCAATCTCAATGGATTTAACGTTAATGTATTGAATGATGTAAAAAATTATGGTTCGTTAACAGTAGCTGTTACTGACACCTTAAATACTGGTAATGATATGTATTTGTATTCTGGCTCAGTAGTTGATCTATCGGGAACAATTCTATTAGGAACTAGAACGATGTATTATGGTGATGCTATTCACAATACTGGTAGTACTTTCAATCAAACTTCTGGTGATTACTATGTAGAAACTATTAATCTGTATGATGGAAGTCAATTCAACGGAACAGGTGGTATAACACACATGTATGTTAATGGTTCTTCATCAACCAATAATATCGAAATTGACGATCCGGATAGCTACTTCTATAAGTTCTATGTAGATGATGGAGCTAATGCTGCACTTGTTGGTTGTATATATGATCTGGATGTTTCTAATGCTTCATATATCAGAGGTGCTTTAGATATCAATTCATGTGAAATGAACGTACAATACTTTGATGTTTATGATAATGGTAATCTCATAATTGATGACGGTGGTGTAGTTAATGTAAATGGTAATGGACCATACATGCACAGTACCGGTGCTTTAACTATGACTACAGGTAGTGAACTAAATAGCGCATCAAACATCTCTTTCCAATCAGGATCAATAGAAAATGTATCCGGTGGAGATATTTATCTGGAAGGTTCTTTGACAAATTCTAGTGGAATTTTCACTCCTACCGATGGTTCAGTAACCTTTGATGGAAGTACAGCATCACTAATTGACGGAACAACTGCATTCCATGATCTTAATATCAATAAAACAGGGTCAACTGTAACAACGAATGCTGCCTTTAGCATGAATGATCTTGTGATTAATTCAGGTATTCTCAATCCAAGTGGATTCGATATCGAAGTGTATGGAGACTGGACAAATAATGTAGGTGATGCCGGATTTGTGGAAGGAACGGGGACTGTTACTTTTGATGGTACAGGTGATGTAAGTATTACTCCGGCAGAAACATTCTATAACCTTACTCTTGATAAAGTATCCTCGGCTGATTGGCTAACTCCTAATGGTGATTTAACTATTGGAAACGATCTTGTTATTAATCCCGGAGCTCTTTATTCAGGTAATAATACAATATCCGTTAATGGTAACGCGACTGTCAACAGTGGTGGAGTATTATACATGCAGGCAAATAGTACACTTGCTCTTGATGATGCAAGCAATCTAAATGTTAATAGCGGTGGATGGCTTTATGTCGTTGGATCTTCTGGTAATCAAGCAACTGTTACCCATCAATCAACAGGTTTCTATGGTTTCAATATTAACAGTGGTGGAACTATAGGGGCTCAATACGCTACTTTTGAGTACATGGATGGTAATGGAATTTATCTGTTACCTGGAGCTAATGTTCATTCTACTTTTACTTTTAACAACTGTATCTTCAGAAATGGACATGACGCACCTTCAGCATTACTTTCATTAAACAATGATTCTGAGTTCACGTCCACAGGTGCATCATTTTATAACAACGCTTCTGGTTTAACAGGATATAATGTCTGGAAATATTATGATACCGGTGAAGCAACATTCAATGACGTAACCGGTGATTTTTGGGGTGCGGGTGATGAATATGATCCATATAATCGTGTCCACTGGAGCGGTGGAGTACTGCTGGCAATTGATGATCTTACAATTCAGTATAACGCAGGGACTAATACAATTGTTCTGACCTGGACATATCCAGTGCCAGTTGATCAATTTAAGGTATATCGTTCTACAGACCCGTATGATTTCATAGGATCAACTGTATTCACAACTGCTACAGTTGGTTACTCTGAACCAGCAACAGGTACAAAGTATTTCTATCGTGTTACTGCTGAAAATATTTCTGATAATATCGGTACTGGAGGAAAAGCAGCAAGTTCAGACTCTGCACCGTGGAATAAGTAATCCAAACGTAACTCAATCAAATAAGAGTCCCATCAATTAGTTGGTGGGACTCTTACTATTTTTCTCAATGCCCCTGAAAATATTGTTATTACGATAACTGATTCTTTAATTATTATCTGGGATCCTGTGATCGATGCAGATGAATATGATATTTGGTCATCTGATAATCCATATAATGATTTCAGTTATGAATCAACAGTTTTTGAAGAAAGTTGTTCAATTCCGATACCATCAGTCAGGAAATTCTACAGAATAATAGCAAAGACACAACCTGTGGTTAAGAAATAGTATAGTAATGATAATAGCTGTTTCCTATACTCTGGGCGGATTCTCTTATTTGCAATTTCCATTAAGGACGGTATAATAGATTCACTCAGATATAATCAAGATTTGCTTCACTTAACTTTGTGACCTGAATGTTTTGTTAACATTGGCTTATACATAGCAAGGATTTGGATTGATAATGCACACAAAATCGTGGCAGATAATTATAATTTCCCAATCAATTTCCGGAGTGGGAATTACAATGGTGTTAAGATATTAGAGAAGTTACAACTTATCTTTGTTGATGCTATATGTGATTTTGCAGGAGAAGATTATAATGAAGATCCGTTTAATCTCATCGATTGGACAACCAGCGTTCTTCCTGAAATTCATGATTTGAATATTCAATATAATGCAGGTAATATTGAACTTAATTTATATCAACTGCAAATATTATAATTATTTAGAGATATCCCTACAAGCAAAGTCATAATGATAAAGTTCAACCAAATAATCGTGGTTGTACTATTATAGATAAAGTCACAAACTATATTGAAATTCTTATCAATAATCCATCACACAATTTGAACTGATTTCCTCACTTTGCTTCTGAACAATTCTTTTCAAGTGGTTTCCTTTCTGGTTTCCAATACGAATGATAAAGCTCGAAATGGGGGATATGCATGGAAAAAATAAAAAGTTTGACAAAATTATTTTAAAAATTATCAAAAAGCTATTAAATAAATATTATATGGTGTGAAATGAAAAATTATTTTAAGCGTAAACTTCAAAAGTAGGGTCATATTATGACATAACAATCAAAAAATTTAATTACTACATCTTATTATTTTTAAATTAATAATACCTTGTTCTGAAAAAAAAGGAGAAATACCCATGAAAAAACTGTTCATTTTATTTTTATTTGTTACACTATTTCTTCATACAGCATTTGCTGCAAATGTGAGAGAAGATAGTATGGGAAGACCTTTGTACGCTGCTGATAGAATAAAAGTTAAACTATCGGAAGACGCAGCTGAAAGATTAAATCTGGTTCTATCTGAAACTGGTGATTATTCAAATACCGGATTGGTTGAATTAGACACTTTATTAAGATCAATCAATGTTTCTAAAATTTCTTTAGCTCATAGACCTGTACTAGATAAAATCTGGGAACAAGAAAATGGATTCAATAGATGGTATTTACTATTTGTTCCAATTGGAACTGATATTGAAAGCACAATAACCGAAATATCTAAAAACGATTATGTTGAATTTGCAAATCCCGAGTATATTAGTTACCTATCTGCAACTCCCAATGATCCTTACTTCGATGATTGTTGGGGGCATGATAATACTGCTCAACTGTTGAGCTGGAGTTATGATACATACAGTCATACAGGGCCGCCTGTAGGAACAGTAGGTTTTGATTCTCATATAGAAGAAGCATGGGATGATACTCAGGGTTATGGTAATTCCAGTATTATAATAGCGATTATAGATACAGGTGTTGATTATAATCATGAAGATTTAGATGGTAATTGTGTTAGTGGTTGGGATTACGGAGGTGGTGATAGTGATCCAATGGATGATAGTGCTGATGAAGGTCATGGAACTTGTTGCGCTGGTATTGCAGCAGGAGAAGTAAATAATTCAATCGGTGTTTCAGGTGTAGCTGGTAATTGTAGCATTATGCCTTTAAAGATCGCGAATAGTAGTGGAACACTTTTAAGTTCAGCTGTTATAAATGCCGTAACCCATTGTGGAGATAATGATGTAGATATAGCCAGTATGAGTTTCGGGTCAAATACGGATTATGGTGATGATCCTTCAAGAGACGCTGCTCTTCAATATGCTTATGATAATGGTGTTACATTACTTGCTTGCACAATGAATGAGGATTATGATCATATATGGAATCCAGCAAATGATCCTAATGTAATTGCAGTTGGTGCAGCTTCTCCTTGTGCTGAAAGAAAAGATGCATTTTCTTGTGATGGTGAAAATTGGTGGGGTTCAAATTATGGTGTAAATACTATGGATGCCAGAAATGCTGTTGATGTGATAGCACCAACCATACTACCTGCAACTGATGTAACTGGAGTAAATGGATATTCTTCAGGAGATTATTACATGTATTTTAATGGAACCTCCTGTGCTACTCCTTACGCTGCAGGTGTTGCTGCTCTTATCAAATCAAAAGATCCCTCTTTAACACCAGCACAAATAAGAGATATTTTAACTTCTACTGCTACTGATATTGTGGATGAAGGACCAGCTGGTTGGGACAGATACACTGGTTATGGAATGGTAAATGCCGATGCTGCTGTTGGTGCTGTTGGTACAAATACCTGGACAGGCGCCTGGAACCATTACTGGCACAATTCTAGTAACTGGTCTTTGGGTCATATTCCTACCGCAGGTGAAGATGTAATTATCACTACTGCTGGATTATCACCTTATGTTGCTTCCTATGATGATGCATGTTATAACTTGACTATTGAAGCTGGTGCAAGTTTAGATATTTTAGACCAGACACTCACAGTAAACAATGATGCTACGGTGCATGGTTCTATCGATATGCTCAATACAGCATCCAGACTTTATATCGATCATGATATCGTCTGGGAGTCAGGATCTACAGGAAGCATGACCGGTTCATCAAGAATTTATGTTTATGGTGACTGGAATTTCAATGAAGGTGCAGATGTGCAATTTACTACAGGGTATGTTGAATTTGTGGGCACATCTCAATCCTGGTTCAGAAGCAAAGAAGAAAATTGTCAATTGTACCATTTATTAAGTAACAAAAGCGCAACGAATTTTTCAGTCAGCTCCCAATCAACAGACGATCTTTATATTGCGGGTAACCTCTACAATAATACTTCCTATTATGGTAGTACCTTTCAATGTTATTCCATTCATTCGGTGATCTTGGATGGATATTTTAATAATTTGGGAGGAAATATTCAATGTCCCGCTGGTACGTTTGTATTTAATGGTTCCCCCACAATTCCACTTAAACCGAATAGCGGAGATTATTTCAATAATCTAACTATAAATACAGGAGCAACAGCTCTTTCTCTTGATGCTTCTTATTCTACTACTTTACAAATAAATGGTGATTTTCTCCTTGAAAGTGGATATTTTTATCCACATGCTTTTAATATAGAAATTGGTGGTGATTGGACAAATAATGCTGGTATTGGGAATTTTGGAGAAGCTTCAAGCAGGGTGGTCTTTAACGGCAGCAGCGGACATCAATATTGTTCAAATGAAACATTTAACGAACTTGAAGTAAATAAAGCCTCCGGCGGCGCATTCCGTATAAACGGTACCAATGTAGTTTGTGCTGCTTACGACTGGACTGCAGGTGCAGTAGATGTCTTATCTGGTTCTTTTACTGCTAATGATCTTATAGATAATGCTATACAAGGTGGTTATTATCTAAATGCTGGAGGAACAATCGACCTTACTAACTCCGGCACAGGAACTTTTGTCGATCTTAAAGGCGACCTACATATTTTCGGAGGTACAATGACTGTTGCAGGTTCTTATTGTGTATGGCCATACCTGGAAGATGCATCCATTGAAATGAGTGGTGGTATTCTTGATATTACCTCTTGCGGAATTAGTTTATCTTCATCAAATACACTTACAGAAGATATCAGTGGTGGTACAATAAGAACTCCCTATTCATTCACTGGAAATCGTACTGATTTCAATCCAACAGGCGGTACAATTGAACTATATGGTTCTACAAATGCAAGTTTGAGTATGGGAACCGGCAGTAACTTCTATGATGTTGAAATTAATAAATCCTCAAAAGCCCAATCAGAAAGTTCCAAAGATAAAGAATATGTGATAATTGAAAACAGAGATGGAACAAGAACAAGGTATGCAAAATCAAATACTGTATCTGCAGCCAGTGAGCTTGATATCAATGGTTATTTCATACTTGATACAGGTGTTTTTGATACCAATGGTAATGATATGTATGTAGCAGGAGACTGGGCTAATAATGTAGGTATCGCTGGTTTTATCGAAGGTACAAATACGGTTATTTTTGATGGACCATATTCAGCTGCAATACTGACACCTGAGACATTTTATGATCTTCATTTGAATAAAACCTATATTGGTTTTGCCGGTCTAGAAACAGGTTCTGGTGACAATAACGGTGTAGATGTAACAGTAACAAACAATTTAAGATTATATGATGGTACTATGGAACTTAATAATCCAACAAATTTAGCAATAGGTAATATATTAAGGATTTATAATGGAGCTTCATTAAATGCCAATGACCCAGGAACAATAAACATATCTGTTGTTGAGGACTGGTTTGACTATAATGCAAGTGGCGGATTCGATGCAGGATCTTCTTCTGTAGTTATCTTCAATGGAACTGATCCAGGTACTCTTCAACAAGTTGAAGAAAGTGAATATTTCAATGATATAGTAATTAATTCTGGAGCTGCCTATGTCCGTCCTTCTGATGGTATACCTATATGTTGTAAAAATATGGATATTGTAGCAGGAAAATTGAAAATCAGTTCATATAAGGTAGTTGTTGATGAAGATTTGAATATTTCAGATAGACTGGAAATGTCCTCACCTGACGACACTTTGATTGTGAACAATATTACCTGGGAAACCGGTTCATCCGATATTGTGACGGATGGTAAAATATTTGTCTCCGGAGATTGGACATTTAACAATGGTACAAGTACGCAACTCGGGACTGGAAATACCGTTTATTTTGATGGTTCTCTTGGTTCATTGATCCTATGCAATGATTCTGATGCTGAATTCGGAACTCTAATTATTGATAAGACAGCAGGACCTTCTGCTGATACTTATATTAATGGCTCTAGTTCAAACACTATGAATGTTTCCGGAGATATGACAGTAAGTGCTGGTAATCAATTCCATATACAGGATAGAGATTTGGTTGTTCAAAACACATTAGATATAGTTAATACTGGAGAAATGGATATGGTGAGTGGTGGAACTCTTACTAATAATTCTGATTTCACCCTTAACGGGCTTCTGGATGTTGCTGACGGAGATGTTCTTCTTCATGGATTATTTGAACTAGCTGCAACTGGAACACTAACGATTGACGGAGGTAATTTTGTCTGTGATGCACCTTGCAGTAAAGGATTTGTACGACTCTACGGAACTATGAACCTTAGTAGTGGAATATTTGAAGTGACCCACAACCAAATCGCAATCCAGAACACATTCACGGAAAATATCACAGGTGGTACCATCAGGGCTGGAGGGACTTTCTTTGCTAACACACCTAATACCTTTCAGCCGGAGAACAATACTTTCGAAAGTATTAATAGTATTGGTGGCACATATTTAACAATAGATACCACAAATTATTTCAATGATTTCACTGTAAATAATACAGTCCCCTGGGGAATATATAGCCCTCTCAGGATAACCGGAAACGTTTTGATCAGCGCAGGGACTATTTATTTGTCTGATCCATCAAACGGAAATTTGTATGTTGGTGGAGACTGGACAAATAATGTCGGTCCGGGAGGATTTGTAGAGTGGACCAGAACGGTTACATTCTATGGCCCGAATCCAGGAGATATAACCACTGATGAAACATTCTATGATCTCACTATCGATAAAACTGCTACTGGCTATGAGGATGTTGAAATAATGGATGGTATGACCGTCAATGTTACCAATGATCTGAATATAACAGATGGCAACATTGAAATGAATACTGGTTCTACCTTGAATATCGGAAATGATATGGATATTGCTCTTAATGCCGGTTTGAATGCCGGCGGGGTGGATACTGGACTGAATCTTACTATTGGTGGTGATTGGACAAATAGCAACACAACTTATGATTCCTGGGTAGGATTTTGGCCAGGATTATCAACAGTAACATTTAATGGTTCGAGTGATCAGTTCCTGTCAACAGCTTGTACTCAAGAGGATTTTTATGATTTGGTCATCAATAAGAGTGCAGGAGAATTCAAATCTAATGATGACACTCAGGCATACGGGAATATAATAATTTATATGGGCATTTGGAAAGATAATATAACAGCATTAACACATACTGTGTGGGGGGATTTTACGGTAGGGAACGGAGGTGCCATGCACACTGTTTCGATGTACAATACTATTATTTTCAAAGGTACAAGTGATGCTACACTTGAATATCTCGGTGTAACGGGCTATTTCCACAATATAATTGTGGATAAAACATCTACTAAGTATGAGGTAGTTCTTGATCCTGATGCTGAAAAAGTTTCACCGTCTAATAATACTGATGGTGGGAAAGCACAATATGTTACAGTGTTAAGTTACTTCACTTGTCAGCAAAATGGTTCTCTTATAGTTGAGGATGGCACTTTGGATCTGAATGGCAACTCCTTTGGCGGAACAGGGGATGTAATAATTAACAATGGAGGTATTCTTATTGTAAATGAAAATGCTGCTCTTAAAATTGGCTCGAGCAATACACTAACCGTAAATAACGGTGGCATCCTCCAGGCAATCGGGTCGAGTAGCAATAAGGCTGTTATCCAGACACTGAATACAGGATATTATGATTTCAATGTTGAAAGCGGTGGCACGATCAGTGCAGAATATGCTACCTTTGAAGACATGTCTGCAAATGGAGTGTATGTTAAAGATGGTGCGATTATTGATGCAAGTCATCCATTTAACAATTGTATTTTCAAAGATGGAATTGCTGCCGGAACCCTCCTCCGCATAGATAATGATCAAACCTTTATCGCAGATAATGTCAATTTTCCAACTAATACCTGGAGCGGAGCAAGTAATGTATTCAAAAACATGAATCAAGGACATGTTACCTTTGCAGGTTCAACGGGTGGTTTTGCAGGTCCGATGTATGAAGATGATACCTTTAACCGGATACATTGGACTGGTTTTGGACCAGATCTCACTATAACAGATACAGTATGGTCAGATATGAATCCCTATGTCTGTGATATGATAGATGTCGCCGTGACAGTAAAAAATATTGGGAATGTAGATGTAACAAATTGGTTTTATGTGGATTTGTACTATGACTTACCATCACCTCCTTCCATTTTTCAATCTGGTGATCAGAATGTGTATATTGATAGTGGTCTTCCTGCTGGTGATTCACTCATTGTTAATTTCAATGGTATTACAAGTACTACAGGAACAATTTGGTCATCCTATTTTCAGGTAGATGCAGATAGTAATATCGTAGAACTTAATAAAAATAACAATGTTTGGGGACCGGATGCAATTACCTGGAATGCTCTTCCTGCTATCAATGATCTGACCATCCACTACAATGCCGGTAACATAGAGTTGAATTGGTCATATTCTGCAGGAGCAGATAGTTTCTACATCTACCGTGATACAGATCCGTATTTTATTCCTGTATATGGAACACCTTATGTATCAATTGATGGAGCAAGTACAAGCTGGAATGAACCTGCAACGGGAACTACATACTTCTACATAGTAACAGCGGTGAAATCCAGCCCATCACCATTACCTGAGATATTGAATAATAAAGAATTTAAAAGGATTATCAATAGATAGTTAGAGCTTTTACGAAGGTTTACGACCTCGGCAAAGTTGTTTAAGAGTTCCATCTAAATGTATAGGTGGAACTCTTTTTTTTATATGATATTTGGAATGAAAGGTAAGTTTTTGCTTGATTAAATTGTTGACATTCACAAAAGTACTAAATCATTTCAAAATTTGTTAAGGTATTCAAAAGGAAAAAAATTGACAAAATATTTGATAAAATCCCCAAAAAGAATAAATATATTTAATCTGTGTAAAATGAAAACTTATTTAGTCAAAAATTTCACAAATAGGGTCATATTATCTTATGACATAGCAATCAAAAATTTAATTACGACATCTTGTTATTTTTCCACTTAACAGTCTTTGTTCAAACAAAAGGAGAATTACCCTTGAAAAAATTTATTATTATTTTATTATTTACAGTTTTCATACTTACATCAACAAACATTTTCGCATACCCAGCTTCTTTAAAAGAGTATATTGTGGACTCAGTAGTAACCAAGGATGGTAGGGTGGCTATAGCAGTAATAGTACCCGGTAAACCTCCAGAGAATTATAGAGCACCCATTGCATATCCTACAAAATCTTCTGTAATATTACCCCAAGTACCGGCATTTAATTGGTCATTTGGTTGTTCTGCAACATCAGCCTCCATGATAGCTGGTCACTATGACAATATGGGCTACCCTAATATGTATGCGGGTACAACAAATGGTGGTTTGATGCCGATGAATAATAGTTCATGGCCAGATGTATGGATAAATGGAGAACTCAGACATCAATGCCCATTAAGCGCAACTCGTAATGGAGTAGATGGTAGAACCACTAAGGGACATGTTGATGATTACTGGATAGGATCCGGGGCACAAGGTCCCGACCCCTGGGTTGGTAGTTGGCCTGAACATGCTTATGGTGAGTGTACTGCTGATTATATGAAAACTAATCAATGGATCGATCCTCCTAATATTATTAATAATGACGGATCAACCGCATTCTGGTATTGGGATGACGGAGCTCCAATGACAGAGTCTGAGATATTAGCCAACGGTTTGGATAACACAGATGGAGCTTATGGTTTTAAGCTATTTTGTGAATCCAGAGGATATACTGTAAATGATCTGTATACTCAACAGACTGTAGAAGAAGGACTTACTTATGGTTTTAGCTATAATGATTTTAAAGATGAAATAGATGCAGGACACCCTGTTTTAATACAGGTTACTGATCATACAATGGTTGGTTATGGTTATGACGACGGCGGTGGAACGAATACGATTTATATTCATGACACGTGGGACTACAGCGATCATACTATGACATGGGCAGGCTGGTATTCTGGAGGATACCACCACTATGCTGTTACGGTATTAGAGTTGGCACCTTCTACTATCAATGTCTGGACAGGTAATTCAGGCAATTACTGGAGTACTTCAGGAAACTGGTCTTTAGGCCATGTTCCTACTGCTGCTGAAGATGTGGAAATACCTAATGTTAACATGCCATGTATTGTTGTTTATTCTGATAAAGTTTGTCGGGATATTGAAATCTATCCCGGTGCTACAGTAAATATTTGCGGCAAGACGCTAACTGTTAATAACGATTTAATAAACCATGGAACAATTGGCATGCTACAGGATAATTCCTACCTGAATATAATGCACGATGTAGTATGGGAATCGGGATCATCCTTAAATGTAACCGCTTAT
>JAVCDJ010000141.1 GCA_030765845.1 Candidatus Stygibacter australis | reverse complement strand
GTAAGGGATACTGGACCCGAGATATAGGCACAAAGTATCTGACTGCTTGAAATGGATTTTTTCAGAAGCTCCAGAGTAAGAAGGTATTCAGTGATCCTTTCAGACTCAAGCAGTTCCCTCTTTTCCATCAATGATATCATGCGAGGTGAATATTCACCAGATATCTCATCCTTGAGAGGTAAGTGATGAAATACTGCCTTTCTACCGAAGGCATGAACTTCACGCGAAAGGTCCATAAGCGGAAAGACAATATCAGGCTGGAAATTATCCGTAAGAGCCATTATCGTTTCATAATGTGCCTGATGCTCAAGCTGTACTTGGGTTTTGGAATAATTTGTGTACCGAATCCCCGGATAGCCCAGCAAAGGGGCGATCAGTCTTTTGTCTTTCAGGAATAGATCTTCTGTGATCTTTGGCAGCATTTTTATTCTCCCTTGAGAAATTTTTTATATCTGAAGCATGTAGTCATCTGGCAGATGGGACATTGGTATTCTTTTTTTATTACATTTTTCCCTAATCCTATAATTCCGCTTACGCTTTTTAGGGGAGTCATTAAACAAGAAGGCTGCAAGGTGACCCAGTTATATTCCGCGGGTAATAGATCAAAGAGCTGAAGCTGTTCTTCTACGTCCCACTGACAATAACCAGGACTAAAACGGTTAGAGCATTTTACTTTTCGGGTAAGTGCCAGATCAGAGATTTGCTGCTCCAGCAGGTCAACTGCTTTTTCCACCATCAGCGAGCCTATTGTATCTATGATATAGGCTTTCAAGAGGTCAATTTGTTTATTTAAACTGACATATTGATCGAATTTATTTCCAAGAGTGGCAATAAATAACGCCAGAGTAGTTACATTCTGTAATTGATCAATGATAATTCTGCCAGGGTTAAAGAGCTCAAGATTATTCATTAATATCGTGTTTTTGATTGTAATGATATCATCAGGCATAAGAATGAATCCTGCTCTGGCATTAGTATGCTTAGGGATCGCTCTAAGTATTTCATCAATCAGTTCAGCAAGGAAATGGTCTGCCAGAGGAGGATTATATCCCATTTCTGTGAGAATAAGAGGGATATCAGGCAATAATTTTTCGGCAGGGAAATGAAAGCTTCTAATTAACATATTACATCAGCAAGATGTTTTGCCAATGAATGGGGATCCGGGAAATAACCGTCAGCACCAATTTTATCAGCAAAATTACTGGTTAGAGGAGCACCACCAACATAGATTTTAGTCTGAGGAGATTCCTGTTTGATGATATGCACAGTTTTCTCCATTTCCATCATGGTAGTCGTGAGCAGGGCACTCATGCAGATAATGCTTTGGGGATGTTCAGTTAATGATGCCAGAAATTTCTCTTTCGTAACATCTACTCCGAGATCAAAAACTTCCCAGCCAGCGCCTTCCAGCACCATGCGTACTATGTTTTTACCTATATCATGCAGGTCACCTGCAACTGTGCCAATGATCACCTTTCCCTTCCGGAGCACTTCACCATTATCAAAATATGGTTTCAACAAGGTCATGGAAGCTTTCATTGCTTTGGCTGAGATCAGGATCTCGGGGATGAAAACTTTACCATCAGCAAACTTCTTACCGATTCTATCCATACCTGGCATCATTCCCTGTTTCAGGATCATATCAGGTGGACACTTCTTATTTAATAACTGCTGAGTATATTCATACGCTCCCGGCTTGCCTTTTAGATCAGGTGGATAGGGTGAATCCTGATTCTCCTTTCCACGCTCAATTACCATACTCAAATCATTTAATAATTTTTCCATTAACTCTCCTTAGAATCTATCTCAGAATTATATTTATCAACAATATCACGCACAATTTTTACTCGCTCCAGATCACCAGAAGATGATATTTCATCCGAAATACCAAGAATAAGATGCGGGGCAAACAGATCAATTATCTGATGAACACAGTCAATAAGCTTTTCAACTGGAAACATCTCATCAAAATATATGGCAGGTATGCCATCCAGCAGAAACATATCATCTCCCAGAGCTGCTTTCACTTCTTTCAGCGTTACGTCACCCTGAGGTATTGGCGTGATGGCTTCAATACCATCCAGCCCCGTTTCATGAGCATACCGCAAGAGCGGTTTTGTGTCACCATCCCAGTGAGAACAAACAAATTTACCAGCACTATGCAGTTTTTCACAGCGTCTCTGGCATTCCGGAAGATGATACTTTTCAAAGAAAGGTGGAGAAAGGGTTCCAGCATGGACATTTTCACCAAAATTGATAATGTTTATGGGGGAGGAATTGATTACATTTATCAGTAGTGATTGATTTTCCTCTAATGCCCGGAAATATGATTCTACGATTTCAGGCTTCTCGAAAATAGCATAAACAGCATTTTCCACTCCCATTTTCTCTATATAAAGTGCCTGCACATTCATGCGAGGCATAAACATGGTCGGGGCACCAAGATGTCCTATTTTATGGTTCAGTTTCTGAAACTGTTCCTCATTCCAGCCCCAGTCACAATTCTCTTCCCGCCATCTTGCCACTTTGAAATCTTCCTCTGTTTCGATTTCCCATTTTGCAGTGATTTGATGAGGGCTATTAAAGGATTTTCTGCCTATTGCCGTCTGTTTACCAACAGGGGTTTGAATAGTCCATTGGGTATCAGTTTCATTCAAGGAGCGGGAGGTGATGGAAGTTTGGGGATGTTCAATGCGGTAGAAGCAGGAGTTATAGTCATATAACCGGGCTGAGCAGTCTATTGCTTCATAAACCTGATAAATGTCCATTCCAGAATAGGGTTCTGGTAAGGTTCCGGAGGCAAATATTTTATCATCATACCAGCAGCCGATACGTGGCTGCCAGATTATCTTGCCCTTTGCCCTGCCAAAGGCTACATCTTCGTGCAATTGGGGGTAATTAGTTCGCATATTTATGACTCAGTGGCTGCTATTGCCATTGCTTCAATATTCTCAGGGGACACATTGGGCAGCAGAGCTTCATGACTAGGACTGATCACTACAGATGGACCCAGGGTGCGTTTTATTCTTCGCACATCAGCGATCACATCATCAGGTGAGCCATTTACAAGTAAGTCCTGGGTATCTATTGCCCCAATAAAAGCAATTTTGCCGGCAAAGTGATTTTGCAGTGTGTCCGCATCCATATTGGCAGCTTTTGCCTGCAGGGGATGAAAGGCATTTACACCTAAACCGATCAAATCATCCATCACCCTGAATATGGAACCGCAGGAATGCAGTATTACCTGTTTATTAAATGCTTTTCCTAAATCAGTTAAATCTTTGAAGTAGGGGAAAATGAATTCTTTGAAAAGTTCCGGGCTGACCAGAATATCAATTTGACTGCCGAAATCATTACCAAAGAAAAAGCCATCAATCAGGTCACCGCATTCTTCAAAACAAAGCCGATTTGCTGCCAGATAATATTCTATCAGGTGGCGAGTAACAGCATGAACCACATCAGGATTAAGATACATTTTGAGGAAATAGTTTTCCATGCCAAAGAAATCACATACTTCATGAAAAAAGGGACTCCATAAACCTCCGGCACGATAGAAATCACCAGTGTTTTCCAGAATTTCTTTATATTTAGAGAAATCAAGATACTCAGGATTGGGCCAGTCAAAGGCTTCCACTTCTTCTACGGAAACTGTATCAGCAAAAACCCCACCTTCAGAGAGCGTCTTTCCTGGTCTTTGCATATCAAAGACAGGTTTGCCTTCAGGATGCTGATAGGCATCCCAGGGAGTGATCCAGCGGAAATCATCTTTAAGGAGTAAGCGTAATTCTTCTTCTGAGGAAGTACCAAAGTATTGATGTAGAGCAGGCCAGGAATCAGGATGGGGATTTCCTAACCAGAATCCGCATCTGTCGGCTGGTTCACCAGCAATGATGCTTTTGATCCTCTGTCTGGAATTCATTTTATTTCAGTTTTTTTATTATCAGATCGGTAATACCCATATTATAACCAGAAGTTGAAAAGATCAGGTTGTTATCCTCATCCAACAGAAACAATGCCGGGTAGTTTTCCCATTGCAATTCCCCATTCAGAACCGGTTCTCCTTTTAGCAGGACAGCGGAAGTAAAACCTTCATCCTTCTTTAGGTCATTTATTGAACGGTTTTCAGAATAAATATAAAGCCGGGCATTGAGTTCAGTGAATTTAGCCAGTTTCTCCTGCAGGAATCTGGTAGTGTGATTTTGTGGTTCGCTGGATTTACTGGCACGGATCATAACAATCTTTTTCCCTTCCCAGGGTTCTTTGGAGACAATTTCTTTTACGGCTTCCAGAGTGGACTCCTGCCATATATTACTATCATCAAGGTATTCTTTGGGAGTGGTCAGATCTATTTCTATAATTTGCGCATCAGCATTCAGTGATCTTACTGCAACCATCACATCACCATTTGTGTTTCTTATTGCTGCTTCAATATGAATGGTTTCGTCTTTACCCAATCTATACTTGCCGATATAGTCCAGAGAATCATTTTCTCCATCAAACCAGGTGGGGTAGAGGTAGCCTTCATTTCCCAGGCTGGCAACAACGAAATTCTCATAAGGGTCAGCCTTCACTTTTTCTCCATCCACTGTTATAGTTAGAGTGAAATTCATCAATTCATCACTTTCCTTTTCCTCAGAATCATTTGATGGGGCAGCTACCCAATCAGTTCCATTATAATATTCCAGTCTGCCTTCCCAGCGTACAGGAATTCCTGCCAGTTTCAGGCTGGAATTAAATAATTTAGTCTGGTAAAACTCAGGGATATAGTGCAGGTTGAGGATCTCTGGAGGTGTGAGAGGACAGGAATAATAGGTCCAGATGAAATCCTCTTCGATTTCCGTACTTTCTAATATCCAATGATAAATATTATTTACTGTGCTATCAATCTCATCATCCATAATTGG
>JAVCDJ010000140.1 GCA_030765845.1 Candidatus Stygibacter australis | reverse complement strand
CGGACTGTAATATCCCGCTTCATGATTTGTCATATCCTGGATCAATATCTGACTTTGCTCAAAACCGGGAATATCGCTGTTCAGACCCAGATTCATTTCCCTATGTATCCCACCCAGGAAATAGAGCAGAGAATCTGCTTCAGCTCCATTTTTCAGGTCAGTAATTATCGAGCGAATATATGTCTTCCCTTTTTCCAACTCATTTTCAGAGGCAAATATCTCTTTGATCTTGGATTTCGCTTCCGAATAGGTTAATTGCTTAGCCGCTTTCTTCTTCCGCATAAAAAGCACAGCGTATCCATTATCAACTTTTACAAGTTGGGTAAGTTTCTCATTCCAATACAATCTCATCAAAGCTGATCTATATTTCGCCAGGTTTCCTAACCCGGGAAAATCTTGTTCAAATTCCTGATATGGTGTCTTGAAAATATTTTCGGGTTCTGCATATCTGGCACAATCATTAAACGAAGACGTAGAATCAAATACTGCCTTTGCCTTGTTATATGCCAGAGAATCTGCTTTGTAAAACTTAAGCTCACTTTCAATCTGATCCTTCACCTCTTCAAGTGAATTATATCCTGCTGGTTTAGCCTGGTTTTTCCCGATTATCAGCCAGCCTATATCCGTCTTCAATGGTGCGCTATACATGCGCTCCGGCATATTACGGATCACCTTCTGCACTTCTTCCGGCAAAGACTGATATTCTATCATCCCATCCTTGAAAAAATAACTGGTATCTGAAAAACACCATTTCACCAGGTTATATTCAACTCCCTGACGCAGATAATTATATGCAAGTTCTGCTCTCTCACGGTCCAGACATACCAGGAAACTGCAATCCACAGCATCTTCATGAAAATATTTACCCAGATTGCGCTGATAATATTCTTCAATTTCCAGGCTATCCACGCTCACACTGTCAGGTTCCAGCTTATAAACCACTCCAGTCAGAGACACACTATCTCTGGTAGTAAGGTCTTTCTGATTCCTTTGATAATATTCCTCAATTACCTGCTCATCAGATTCGTTATCAGCTGCAGTAATAAAATACCCCAATTCCAGAAGATCATCAAATTCAGGTATATATCTGGGATAAATGGAACTCACCACAAAAAAGGATTCGATCCCATCGCCCGATGCCACTCCATATACCGTCCCAGATTTTACCATTTCCGTTATCTGCTGGTCAATTTCATCCTTGAAACCATATTTCTCCATATAAATAGTCTGTTTCACGCATTTCAATCCATTATCTTCTGCTACCCAGGCTAAGTAATCCTCGTTGAATAGGTATTTCTCTAACTCACTGACTATCTTCTGCTTATCCTTAGTCATAGGCCAATTCCGACCGTAGGCTCGCTCTGTGAGATCCACTCTGTTTACTATTAGAGCTGGAACTTTATAATCATCCAGATGATCATAAAAATATCGCCTGAATTCCTCCGCATTTTCCTGAAAATCCAGATCCCGGATATAATCCTGCCACACCCTTTGTTTCACATCTTCAAGCTCTACCTCAGCAGATCTTTTCTTCTCAATTAACCAGGTGATCAATAACCCGTCTGACATCTCCCGTGGTGCACTTACTTCACCCCACTGCATCTCCAGACCCTGTCTGATAATCTGTTTAGGAATTTGCCCGGTTGCTCCAGTAGATTTCACAAATCCCGTGGTGATCTTTGGATATCTTATCGGCAGATCTCGCTCAAGATATCTTTTCACCATTTGGGATTCTTCCCATGCCAAACGATGTTCTTCCTCAATTATTGCTTTCTCTCTCATTTCCTGATTGATTGCATCAGCCTGAAGCTGTAATTCCTCCATATCCACACTATCACCTTCAGCATATTCCGACAGCAACTCAAAAACTGTAATTTCCTGGATCTGCTTTGCTACATTCTCTTCTGCTATCCTGCGAAAATCAGCAAAGGGGATCTTGGTTAAACCCAGCTTAACCACCGGCTCTTCCATATATCTATTGCGATGATCCATAAAATATTTACGGGCCCCACCTGCTGTAAGCTGCGGAGAAATACTCACATCAGATAGATCAAACTGAGCATAACTAACATCTATTCTCACGTTTTCCAAAAAATATCGTTCCAGCAGTTCATCATCGGATTGCTCAAGACTCCGCATCACTAATGCCCTGGTCTTTTCTATCAGAATATCTTCATGCATCTCTGCCAGTATCTCCTGTATCCGTGGGCTTTCCTTATGTTCATTAAATTTTCCGTTATCAAACTTTCCCTCTGTCATAAACATCTCATGATCAGAAAAAGCATTGATAAATAATGCTTCAGTTTCCTCTTCACTCACTTCTATCCTCTGCTCCCTGCCATATAGCAGTAGTAGCTTCTCCTCGATCATATTATCCATAGCCTGCTGACGTCTCGTCACCAGATCAAGACTGTCAGGAAGTTCCGACATCTTCTCCTGAAATTCTGCGCCCTCAATCGGCAGATCCTCCACCCAGGCTATCGGCACACATAGCAAAATCCCTGCCAGCAGCAATATCAACCCTATTATCTTAAGTTTCAGCATTATATTACCTTATCCTCAATCTTATCCATATATTTTATTATCCTTCGCGTATATTTACCATATATTGCCAATGTTTTCATTCCTACTTATTATTCAAGATTTTTCTCCCATCTCTTCACTCTTCACTCTTCACTGTTCACTATTCACTCTTCACCCTTCAAGAATTAAGAAAACCATCTTTGAATTTAACATATAGTTCACTGTGATGATGCAGGTCGGCAACTTCAGCATCAGTCAACTGCCGGACAACTTTTGCAGGAGTTCCTATTATCATGCTGCGGGGCGGGAATTTCTTACCCATAGTGACAACTGAGCCGGCACCTACAATAGACTCTGAGCCAATAACAGCACCGTCAAGGATAGTGGCATTCATCCCGATCAGGGAATAATCTTCTATCGTGCAACCATGCAGCATAGCTTTATGCCCCACTGTCACGTAGTTTCCAATGATTGTGGGAAATCCGTCCGACATATCTGGCTTTGTGTAATGCGTTACATGAACTACAGCCAGATCCTGAATATTTGATCCTTTTCCAACTTTGATATAATGAATATCACCTCTTAGAACTGCTCCAAACCAGATCGATACATCTTCACCGAGTTCCACTCTGCCGATAACTTCCGCAGAATCAGCTATCCAGACACCTTTTGCCAGTTTGGGTGACCAGTCTTTGAATTTATGCAGCATTATAACATCCTCTATTTAATTTTATCATAATTTGTGAAATGGGTTTTTACATAATTGAACATACTCTTTTTGCCAATCTTATCCGCCAGTTGCTGAGCAGCGACATCCACATGACTTCCAGCTCCACGTGGTAATTTGAAATCCAGTTCCTCAGAAACGCGCTTGAACCAGCGGTTGAAATGGAAACGGGCGATTATGGAAGCAGCAGCGACAAATAAATCACTTTCAGCTTTGGTTTGAGCAATAAAATTGATAGCTTTCATTTCTTTAAGTGATGCCCTCATCCTGCCGTCAGTGGTAAATTTATCAATGAATGCACCTTCAGGATGATATTTCTGATCAAGATCAACAATGATACGGGAGTGCATCCAGGCAAGCAAGTCATTCAAGTTTTTGCCTTTTTGTTTTAGATCGGCATAGCGCTCATTATATTTTGCAGGTAATAGTGTGATGGCTTTTATCTGATCGAAATAGGCAGCATAAAGGCGTTTACCCACGGCTTCAATTTCAGTATCATTCATTTTTTTGCTGTCTTTCACACCTATCTGCTGCAAGTATGGTAATATTTTACGGTTTCCATAAAACCCGGCAGTTATGAGTGGACCGAAGAAATCACCTTTCCCGGATTCATCAGTGCCGATCCAGGTTTGCCATTTATGCTCTGTATCAGCTATGACCAGTGGTTTATTAAGGAGCATCGCCAGGGGATTAC
>JAVCDJ010000139.1 GCA_030765845.1 Candidatus Stygibacter australis | reverse complement strand
ACCAGATTATTACGTCTATAAAAAGACTCCATAATTGTATTGGCATTCATATCCTGATACAAATACGGGATATTCTTTGTAGCAGTCATGCGCTTATCATATTTCACAAGCATCGCCGTTGCAGTCCACATGTCAATTTTATTGATTTTTGCATAAATACCAAACAGCATAAAAGTTACAAATGAGACAGCAAAAATAAAGATTATCTTCCTGCGGATAGTAATCAATATAATTCGCTTATCAAATTTAAATAACGAATTAGCTGAAGTTTCTTCTAAAGGAATAAAATTTTCATCCATAAAAGCCTACTTTGGAGGTTTTAGAGATAGCGAATCTCTAAGGATATTTTTACGAAATCTATCAAACGAAATACGGGAACGTAATCCCATTTTGTGGGTAAACACATTCTGCCATTCTTGATTGAAGCTGCGCCTTGTTTCCGTGTGATCATATATCTCCTGAATCAAATCAATGAACTTTTCCCTGTGTATCCTGATTATTTCCAATACTTTATCTCTTATCTGCTCACGGTTCGGCATATTGTCTATGAAGTAATATACTGCTTTTGATACCGCTTCTGCATCAGGTTCCACTAATTTTGCATAATCCTCCTGATAATAGATGTCTCGACCACCCAAACTAGGTGTTGATACCACCGGTAATCCCGAAAGAAGGTATTCTGTGCTCGCGAACATAGCACCTTCCAGATCAGAAAGACACAATCCAACCTGTGCCATATTCATATAGTTTGATACTTGAGTACCCCACACTTTTTCTTTATAAGCAGCGTGCTTCAGAATTTCTCTTGATTGAGTATAATAATCTATTTCGTCCGGTTTAAATGACCCAATTAAGAGTAGCTTTTTTATATTTTTTGCCAGAAAATGACGTTTTACCGGCGTGAATCGAGCCAGATAAATGGCGTCATATTTATGATCATTATCCAGAATATGATAACGATTTTCATCCAGAAAAGCGTTTTGATTGATAAACCGTGAATTTAATCCCAGCTCATTAAATCTGTCGTTTTCTTCTTCAGAATTATTCAAAAACCAGAAGTTCCAGTCAGGCTTTTCCTGAGAAATTTCTGAAATGATAGACTTGATCTCTTGACTGGCTTCAGGAGATTTATAATACCCAACTTGAAAAATGAACCAGACAGGATCATTCTGAGGTAATACTTTTTGCAGTTTATTCTTATTCTGCAAAAAATCATGCCAGTAGGTAGTAATGATAAGCGGATCAAAGCTGATCACATAGCAGCCTAACTGGTTATTTTTCAGATAATCCCGCAAATCATTTATCAAATTCACAATCTTCTCCCAGGTATAATGCAATTGATCGCCATTCACTGAATAATCTGCTTATCCAGAATTCGATGATCACTCTCATATCAAACAAAAAAGAACGCGTATGGATATATTCCAGTTCATCATTGATAAAATTCTCATGACAGCTATTATGAAGCATACTTCCAGGATAATTATATATCCCCGGAAAATAGGCTGGCAGCTCCATTAGTAATTTGATCCCATTAGCTTCCTGTGCGATCAGTTGATCTCCCACTAAGGATAATTTGCCGCTTAGCACTTTGAAATACAGAGGGTATAGATCCAAAGAAAATCTAAAGAAAAACCTTTTAAATATATTATATCCCGGTAGATTAAAAACAGGTAGTGCTTCTGCCTTTCCATGCTTATCCAAAAAATACTTTTTACTGGTTGACTTCATTCCAAAGATCACACAAAGAAATGATAATAGGGCATAAGGTAAAGTAGTGAGAATTATTAATATAGAAGTAAAAAAGCCATAAAGTAATCGCAAAATAGAATTCTCGATCAGATTATTTTGAATATCTGAAACCAGAAAACTATCTACTATCTGCATCACTTCCTCACTTATAGGATCAATTATCCTCTTTCGATATACAATTTTATTTATAATCTCCAATTCACTGCCAATATATGACCGGTCATAAATAATACTATCAGTAATCTGGGTTGAATGATCTATTATGACATTATTTCCCAGAATTACATTAGGACCGATCAGAGTATTCATCTGAATCTGAACATTATTACCTAATACAATAGGTTTATTATATTTGGTCGATTTTTTGTCAATGATGTTTTTACCTAGATAAGCGCCGTCCTCATTATTATAACCCGGTAATACATAATTTTCACGATATTTGGTGATCATTCCCATATTCAATTCATAGTACTTTCGAATTGAATTAATAAATTCTGCCCCCAGTTCAGGATTGTCTAATTCGGGTATTGTTTTGAAGTCTGTTTCCCTGATATCAACCACTTCCGGCAAATAATACAAATAGCAGTTACCTTCTGAAATGCAGCTCATTTTGTTCTTATCAATTAGCTGGTAATCTGAACTGCGCTTATTATATTTGATGAATTGATAACCATAGATGATCATTATTCCTTTTTCACAGAATTTCCGGTTTTTGGAAACAATTCGTTCCAGATTATCTTCCGGTTTGGCAAAGCTATATGTTAATTTTATCCCCCACTGAGTACCATCTCCAAAATATTCTTCCAGCTCCGATGCTGTTTCATGATTGATTACGCGTACCTCATTTACACCCAGCATTACACAAAAATCGATATAAAATTCCAGTAGGGGTTTATTGAGATATTTCAAGAAGTAGGGATTGATCCCTGGAAAAAAATCCTGCACCCACTTTGAATGGCTGGGAGGCGAATATATTAGGCATTTCATTCAGGTTTAAGTGAAAATTACTTCTTTTTTTCCTGCATTGCCTCCAGAGCAGTATCCACATCTTCGTAAACATCAAATATCCGATATGCCCGGGTTATATCAAATACCATTCGGGGTTTGGGCTGAAGATTAGCTATATACACGTCACCATCGACCTCTGATGCATGCTTGAACGCGCTGATTACTGCCCCCAGTCCTGTACTGTCGATAAATTCCAATTCAGAAAAATCCATAATGAAATAAATCGTCTCCTCGAGATATTTCACAAAGTTATCTTTCAATTCTCGTGCATTTGAGGCATCCAATCTTCCTATGATCTTGATAATGCCTATTCTCCCATCCTTCTGAAATTCAATTGTCATAATGTTCTCCTTGAATTATTGTTTGCATTTTTTTATAAAATATTTCACTGAATAATTTAGCTCCTTCATAATTAAGATGATCAGCATCTCGCAGATATTCACTGCTAAGACCCATACCTGTATAATCTAAATAATAAAATTTATCATCCCGGGTTTCCATCTCTTCCACAATCTCCATTAGTGCAAATTTATAACACTCCGGCACCATCGCCTCATATGCTGGCAATTTAGGCGTATTTACAGTTATCAGCCTAATCCCCTTTATATTACAATACTTATTTAGTCTCCGAAAATAGGG
>JAVCDJ010000138.1 GCA_030765845.1 Candidatus Stygibacter australis | reverse complement strand
AGCTCCATAACTCTGGGGCCAGGTATGCTCGCAGTTTATTCCCTGATTAAAGGCATTGGTCGAAGGATCCAAATCTGGATCAAGGGTAATAGTAAAATTTGTATAAATACAGGAAAGCTGGTTATCCGGCTGAGAATCTATCTCTCCATAAAGGACATCACGGGCATCGTCATAACCCAGAGTTGTAGTTGTTTTATAATTATCCACCAGATAATCCCAAAGCCCTTCCTCCACTAATCCAGGGGCTATTACCTCTGCAAAGAGTACTGCCAGGCTTGACAGTAGAACCAGAGTAACAATATATCTTTTCATAATAATACCTCATTTTTTTATCTCAACAAAGCATAATTATCACTCTCACCTACAAGTCAAGCAAATTCAATATCTTCTGCAACTTAGTCATATGTGCATCGCTGGTGTACTCACAAGTGAGGCGCAGATGACGACCGCTATCAAACCATCCCTGCCGGAAAAACCGCTGCGTATAAATACATAGATTAAAACTGATAACTGCACGTAGTTCTCACGGCACTTCCGGAGTACCGCCAGCGCTGCAAGTCCTACTTACCTGGTCAATTATCATTATAGTTTCTGCTATGAGTGAAACTAAAACAGGGGGATAACAGCTTAGATTGAACAGTCTCAACATTAAAATTCGGACAAAGAAGAGATATTATCACAGCTAAATCTCTTCACGTATTTTAATCTCAGATATCAGGATTTACCATTCTGTCTTGCCTATTACCAGCTATTTTAGATAGTATAAGCAAAAAAAGTCAAAATTTTTCATTGACGTAGATAACACTGCTGAAATTTATATTATCCAACAGAAATGGAGGTTATTTATGGCTGATGTATATGTATATGATAAAAAGAAGTTTTGTGTTCCTGTAACCAAAGCTGAGCCCCTGGAATCTATCCAGTTCATTATTGATGACTTCATTAAAAAGGGAGTTACATTCTGTATTGATGGAGAAGGCGAGAGTTGGGAGATCTGGCGTGAAGTGGAAGAAGAAGACAGCGACAAGATCAAGAAAACAGGTTCACCGGAAAATCCTGAATACCTTTATGTGAAAGGTAAGAAGATCGAAAAGTACGATAAAGTCTAACTTACAGAGTTTGATAAAAAAATGCCCCGCTTTTTACGGGGCTTTTTATAATTTCTATCTATCGCTATTTAGGTAGTTCGCAGGTTTTCAGGTCAGTATTTTCATCTTCCTGATTGACAGTGATCCATTTTTCTGCTGACCAGGCAGCAATAGCACCATCAGAAGCTGCCGTAATCACTTGACGCAGTTTTTTACTCACTATATCTCCTGCTGCAAAAATCCCTGGAATATTCGTCTGCATACTCTCATCTACAAGGGCAAAACCCTGCTCATCAAGAGCTACTCGCGATTCTATCAATTCATTATTAGGCAAAATTCCCACGTACACAAATATCCCATCCACTTTTATATCACGATGTTTACCTTCTGATTTATTAAATACTGTGATTGATTCCACAAAATCCCTGCCAAATATTTCCTGAATCTCGGAATTCCAGATGAATTCGATTTTAGGATTAGCAAATGCTCTGTCCTGAATGATCTGCACTGCGCGTAATTCATCACGACGATGGATCACATACACTTTTTTTACGAATCTGGTCAAGAACATGGCTTCTTCTATTGCCGAATCTCCACCACCAACTACTGCTACTACTTTATCCCTATAAAAAAAGCCGTCGCAGGTAGCACAATAGGATACGCCCTTACCATAAAATTTATCCTCCCCTGGCACATTCAGCTTACGGGGATGGGCTCCGGTGGCAATGATCAGGGTTTTTGCATGATATATTTTCTTATTGGTTTCCACAATCTTGCAGAGTCCCTGCATACCAATTCCTTTCACTTCCTCTTCACATATCTCAGCTCCAAATTTATCGGCATGCTTCCGCATCTCTTCCATTAATTCACTGCCAGTCAATGTCTTATGAAACCCCGGGTAATTTTCCACTTCCTGGGTTACTGTGATTTGACCGCCAAAGACTCCTTTTTCAAAAACTATTGGTTTCAAACCTCCTCGAGCTGCATAGATTGCTGCACTTAGTCCCGCTGGGCCTGAGCCAATAATGGCTATATCATATTTGAATACTTCTTTCATAATCTTCTCCGTATTTATAGTCTGAATTGCTTTGGTAATAAATCTTGAAGCTTCATGGTTTCTTTTCCATTTTTCCAGACCACACTCACTTCAAGTTGAGGATTGAATTCTGCCAGTACCTGACGGCAGGCTCCACAAGGATAAAATGCTTTTTCCGTATCAGTATATATCACAATTTCAGAAAATTTCTGATACCCTGCTGTGATAGCATTAAAAAGTGCTATTCGCTCTGCACATACCGTTAATCCGTAGGAGGAATTTTCCACATTGCAGCCAGTGAAAATCTCTCCGCTTTCTGTCATTATTGCTGCCCCTACTTTAAACCCTGAATAGGGTGAATAGGCCTTAAGAGCTGCCTTTTCTGCTGCTTCTGCCAGATCTGTTTTTTTATCCATATTTAACCTCGCATATATACTAATGTAAAAAGAGAACTTTGCTAATACTGCTTTTATCCGGGCTGCGCAGCTTAATAAAATATATACCTGTAGAAAGCTGTGATTGCGGCTGCCAAGTGATTGTATGATTTCCCGCCTGAAAACTGCTGTCTATTATCTCAGCAAGTTTTCTCCCTTTTATATCATAAAGGGCAACTTTCACATTGCCAGGATCAGTTAGATTGAAGCTGATCATTAGTGGCTTACGACTTTCATCAAACAGATAGGGATTAGGATATGAAAGCAATGATGCCTCTGGAATGTTATTTTCACTGTTTTCTGCTACAAATTCTGTCTGTTCCACTTTGAAATCATCTATAAATACTCCAATATCATCCATAGTGGCATATTCACTAAAATCTTCTATCACCTCTGAATAATTAAAATCAAATACCAGGTGATAATTCTCTCCAGCTTCAGGAGGATTGATCAGCTGATTTTCCAGATCAAATTGATAGTGTACCCAGTCATTTTCTATGTAAACTTCCGGCATAGGTCTGCCGGTATCATTACTCAGTGCTCCTCCTGAACCCAGAAATATGATAACTTCTTCCTCTTCACCTGCCACCAGTTTCAAAAAGAAACCATCACCTCCATACATCGGCATCTTACCACGATACCAGAATGATACTTCAGTGCCCGGTGCCCAGGTTAATACCGGCGTATTTAAAAGATAATTTCCCACTTCTGCGGGACGACATGAAAGCGAATTTAATCCATTATAAGCATAAGTGCTATTCTCCTGCCACTGGTCATCTCCTTCCCAGCTTATTCCATTTTCAAAATCTTCTGAAAGCTGTAGATTCCCATTACCAAGGACAAAATTATATAATTTGTGCCATGACTTAGCACCTGCCCACTCAATATAAAGCTCTACAGATACGATACCATAATAATTATCCGGCAAGTCAGAGCTAATTTCCAGATCACTGGAAACTTCTATATCTTCTCCTTGAGAAAGTTCATCGATTTCTACTGAAATAATTGAAGGAGAAAAATTGAACATCGCCATCTCATCTCCAGTGATTTCCAGTTCGAAAGAATTTATCTCTGATAGATCTACCTGATTGCCAAATATCAAACTAACTGGCATTGTTGCTCCGGCAATAAGCCCATCTTCCTGCCAGTCAACCATCTCCAGGGAGAGATCAGCCGTCAGCAATTCCAGGTTTATTTCTGTAGCAGTTATCAGGTTTTCATACAAATCAATCAATTGCAGCTCAAGTCCGAATGTACTGCCATTTGCATAGTTTGGTGCACTGTCAAGCCTGATAACCAATGGGTCAATAGTTAGCGAATTTTCTCCTGCCACATTATAAACTGTTTCAGGATCATAGATTATCTCTATATCATCTGGCTCAGAAGTAGCTGCAAGTCTGAAACTGATAATGTCTTCGCCAGGATTTATAACTTGCATTCCCAGTTCATATTCTGTTTCCAGCTCAATCAGGGCAGGTATTCCACTCACATCTAATACTGGCTGAGTCTGGACTTCTTCCATACCTAAAGTATATTGCTGATATCCCCTGGCATAGATCTGATAACTTTCTTCTGTGCTACTCACCCATGGCAAGATAGCTAATCCGTCACCATCAGTAAACCACTGCTGTTCGCTGAATGTGATCACTGCTCCTGCTAATGACTCATTATCAGTCCCTTTCACCTGGATATAAATATTATCCTCAGTATGATTAGCAGTAATATCCATCTCCGGTGGATTATCAGTAAATAGCATAGCAGCTGCATCTCCGCAGAGATTTAATTCATATCCTACCCATTTATAGATAGAAGTTCCCTCATAATAAGGGATAAAGGCAAGTTTCTGTAATGCCTGAACTGCTCCCAGCACTTTGGTATTATCATCTCCCTGAAACAGGAGACGGAAAAATTCTGTTTGATAAAACTCTGAGAAACCGAATTGAGGTGCTGAAGGGGAGCCCCAGCCATAAGATGAATTACCTATATATCCCAAAAAACAGCGATCCTGTTCCCGCACAAATGTCTCTCCAATTGATTCACTGTCAAAAGCATTTGACCAGCAGCCGATCGAATAGAACATACCTCCCCAGTCATTCGTAAGGTCTGGAACATTATAGACATAAATATGTCCATAATTCTCTAGAGCCAGGACATTGATCCAGGCATGACCCGTGTGCTGGACTATATTCTGTCCATCAGAAAGCATGGCAAAGGCGTTTTCCTCGTTGTTATCATCTCCATACAAAAAATTTATCTCATAATTGTCCGGGAAAAAGTGATCATATATATACTCCTGACATTGCTCGCTGGCTGAGCCGTCCCAAAGCTCCATACTTAACCCGCCAGCCCGATTATAATCGGTTATCAATCCTTTTTCATATTGCAAAAGCTTACTGATATAGGCTGTCATCTCGCCTGACGTATTTACTGGAATTCTACCTACAAATACTTCAGGATATAAATCCACCTCATCTTCATCCTCTCCATACAGTGTATCAGCATCAGCATTCCAATTGCCATCCAGGCAACTGTAATACATATCACTTGCCAGATCATTTTCACCTTCATGAGCTCCATAGGCGCAATCAAAAGCATAAGCATATCTTGCCGGAATATGCTGATGATCAGCAGCCAGCGTAACATAGGTTATCCCATAAGTTTGCTGCATATCGCTGATGCATGCCCTTATTTTAGCCTGCAGATCTTCACCTTCATATTCTGCGAATATTTCTCCAGTTGTGCGAAAATATACATCATATCCCTGTTCTCTTCGCCAATCTAATAACGGCATCAATGAATTCTGGAACATCAGTGGGGCGATTGCCAGATAACCGGTATTTTCACGCACTGGTGGGCGATCTAATCCCAGGGCTTCCAGCACTTCTGCCACTGCCAGATTATCACTGAATTCTGGAGTTTCGCCTGATGATGTCTCGATATTGATATCAAAGGATGCGGGGATATAAGCAGTTCTGCTCCCGGGCTCATATTGCATGGCATTAATGGTGATGCTGAGGATCGTGTGCTCTCCGCAATTGCCCTGAGCATAAGTGTTTAACCAGCTTGCCGGATAAATGCTCCGGCTGTAATATTCCGCTTTGGGTTCTATAAATTCACCTGCTTCCTGGGAATATGGCACTGCCTGCTGGACTGGCAGCAAAGGTTTATCAAGCTCAAGAGTTTCCATTCCTTGCGGGATTACTTCAATTGATCTTACTTCACTTCCCGCTGCTAATTCCATAAAAAATCCCAGTTGAGGAATTGCCGGTGCTCCCGGTTCCTGCTGATAGATGGTCTCTGTTCCGCTTTGCAGCACGCTGTAATCCTGGCTTCTGCTCAATTCCAGGGATAGATTATCCACGCTGCCTGTAAGGGCAATGAGTTGAATGCTGATCACTAATAACAGTATAAGTGTAATTTTCTTTAACATAATACCTTCCGTTTAATATCTACCATAAATAATCTAACAGGTTTTCCAGATCCTGCCCAAGAAAACTATTAACCACCAGATCACAGATCGATAGATCCTGATTACCTGATGAGGGATTCTGATATCCAATGCAGTTCATATTTGCTCTTTTTGCAGCTAATGCTCCATTATGAGAATCTTCTATAACCATGCAATTACCGGGTTGAGATTGCAGCAAGGCAGCAGTATGGATAAAAATATCCGGATATGGTTTGCCCTGCTCTACTTGATCTCCACTCACCAGCAGATCAAAATAGTCTTTGATCCCCAGTTTGTCCACAACCAGATTCACCATTGCCAGAGGAGATGATGAGGCAACAGCTATTTTCATGCTGCGCTCATTAATATAATCCAGTAAATCCATAAACCCGACTGTGGCAGTCAATTCTATGTTAGAAAAATGCTCCATGATCGCCTTTTCAGCTAAGCCCATCAATTCATCTACGCTTTGCTTAAGCTGAAATTCTTCCCGGACCTCCGTCCACATGATTTTACTGCTTAAGCCCACAAACCGGTCATATTCCACAGCATCAAGGCTAATACCCAAATACTTATACAGCTTCTGGTTAGCTAAATAGTGATCTCTCTCAGAATTGATTATCACACCATCCATATCAAATATCACTGCTTCTATCATGGGCGTACCGTCAGATAATTATGCGCTGTCTCCAGTGCTGACATGATCTTGATCTGCTGAGGGCATTTGGTTTCACAAATTCCGCATTTGACGCATTTATCCGCTTGATTATCTTTATTAACAAAGGGATAACATCTGATACCCCAGTCTTGATCATCAAAGATATGGGCTGAATTATAAAAATGGAATATCCCCGGAATCGCTACTCCTTGAGGGCAGGGCATGCAGTAGTTACAGGCTGTGCAGGGCACCTTTATCCGACTTTTATAAGCCTGATCCAGTAGAACTACAAGGTTTTCTTCCTCATTACTCAATTTCAACTCAGGATTTGAAGCAATTTCTACATTCTCCTTTATCTGTTCAAGTGTACTCATCCCGCTTAATAGCATATCAATGCCTTCCTGCTGCCATACCCAGCGCAAACTGAGACTTACTTGACTTCCTTGATACCCAGAGCTTTTGATCACATCGGCTACTTCCTTAGGTGACTGCTTTGCCAGAAGTCCACCTCGCAGGGGTTCCATGCCGATCACTCCTGTACCGCGTGACTTCGCCAGTTCAACTCCTCTTTCTCCAGCTTGAAATTTCTTATCCAGATAATTATATTGTATCTGACAAAATTCCCAGTCATAAGAAGTTATTATATCTTCAAATACAATAAAATTGTCATGAAAACTAAAACCGGCATGCTTTATCTCGCCTGATTTCTTCTTCGCTGCCAGCCATTCTAAAGCACCGTTTTTCTTCAAGTTTTCCCAGTTCCTACCATTTAAGGCATGCAGAAGATAAAAATCTATGTGGTCTGTCTTCAGCTTTGCCAATTGCTCTTTCAGATACTTATCAAGATCTGCCGACTCCTTAATATTCCAGCTTGGCAGTTTACTGGCAAGATACATTTTATCACGATCTATATGTTCCCAGAGAGTTCCGGCAAAGTTCTCGCTTTCACCTCTATGATAGGGATATGCTGTATCCAGGTAATTAACGCCTTTATCTACTGCATATTCCACCATCTCCAGACTCTTAACCACATCTATTTTACTTACATCCTTATCTATCACAGGAAGTCTCATCAACCCAAAGCCCAATACTGATACTTTTGCACCGGTATTCCCCAATTCTCTATAATTCATCATAACTCCTTATATTTATTTTAATTACTCTTTCCTGTTTTTCTAAGGATATACTCCAAATATGTCCAGAAATTTCTTGCCAGTCGGATTTAAATGGACGAAATGGACAATATGGACAGGATAGACAAGAGGTGAACGCTGGAACAGGGTGACTTGCACTCGTTAACCTTAACACCAGGAAGGATAAATCCCATTGTCATTTAAATGTAGATCATAAATTAGATATTAAAAGTCGGAACAATAGTTATACTAAGCAACCGTAACTATCAAATTAACCTAATTAAGCCACAGGGAACCCACAGGGAGGGTACTGGGGGCTATGGCTATAGTAAAATAATTTGTATCTTATTTAATTTCAGTACTTTTGAGTAGATTTTTATAAAGTTATCTTCTTTTTTCTATGAAAATGCAGTTAGAAAAACTAATAAGATTGAATTCAATACGATCGGATGATATATTATCATACTTTAGGGTCAGTATTTACTTCTCTAAAATATAATATCTACTTATTTCTGGAGTGAATCTTGTTTTTTTAGCAACTAATAGCCTTCGCAGGCTTACGGCTCATCAAGTCAAAACGAACAAGACGAACTATTTCAATACTAAAGCCTCAGTTTAAAAAAACCATACAGCATAAGAAAAGCAAAAATGAAGTTCTGCTATTTCCTCAGTTCGTTTTGTTAGTACTTGTCTTGATGAGCTGTAATGCATGAAAGCTATTCGTTGCTCAAATCCTCTTTATTCTTACATTACATTAATTCAAAATTCAAAACTCAAAATTCATAATTACCTGATCACCGTCAATTTCCCCTGCTCCAGAAATTCTCCATCTTTTGAAAGACGCAGGAAATATACTCCTGCTGCCACTTTGTCGCCACTGGTATTGCAGCAATCCCATCTGATGCCGCTATATTCTCTTTTTAATTCCGATTCCCACACTTTTTGCCCTTTTATGTTATATATTCCTATCTGATAATCCTCTACTTGCATCAATCCAGCATAATTGATGATCACTGCTCCCCTGCCCTCACTTATTCTCACAGGATTAGGATAGTATTTCAAATTAGAATATTCCAACTCATCTTCATGCACTGGATTGCTGAAGGGATTATATTCATAAGCACCAATATCTATTCCATTTCCTCTTATCCGTAAATTGCCTGCCAGATCATATTCAGGTAAAACAACACCCTCAGGTAATTCCAAAGAACCTGCATCAATTGCCGGTGAACCTTCCTGCAACTTGTAGGGATATTCACCGTCATACATAAATAAAGGGTCTTCTTCACTAATTGTCTCTTCATCCCATTCCAGGAAAACTTCTCCACCAATTAATACTCCCTCAAGTCCATTCTCAATTATGCTGTGATGTACATCTACCACCGGTATTCCAAAATAAGTATCTCCCATTAAAATTATTGAATTGGATGTATCATTATCATATATTATGCTATTCATTATTCCTACATCTAAATCATAAGCAAGATGTAATGGAGCATTCTCTACAAAGGCACCCTCAAATACATTACCGGCAAAAGTGCTATTAATTACATTGAGATTATAAATATCAATACAATATATTGAAATACCTACACTATAATCTGTAAAATTATTTAGATATTCATTATCACTAAACTCACAATTTACAATATTGAAATTATGTTCAAGCTGATTGGTCATTGCTGAATCTAAGGATAAGCCTCCAGTGTGATTATTCTTACTTTGACAGTTTTCCATTAATACTGTACAATTGAAATCATGATTATTCATATAATTACGCAATATAACAGAAGTCGGATAATGGATATTATTTTCGAAAAGTATATTTCGCATTGTTAAATTAGATGAACTTACTAATAGTAATTTATCATATTGATTATCTATAATCCGCAAATTCTCCAATAAAACAGGATTTATTGACTGAGAAGTATTATCTATATTGAAAATCATTGTATATATAGTAGATGTATTATTAGCATAACCATCTCTAATTGTAAGATTCTTAATTTCATATCCCAGGTCACTAAATAAATCGATAGCAAATCCCTGATCAATTCCATTAAGCTCTATAATTGTGTTTTCTTCTGATTCACCAATTATTGAGACATAAGATCTAAGGGTTATCGGAAATCTCTGATTATTTAGTTCAGTAGAATATATCCCATCTACCAGATGTATTGTGAGTGGATTATCTTCATCCGCAGTAATGAAATGCAAAGCCTGATTCAGTGTCTGCAAGGGCTCGTTGGCTGACAATCCATTATTTTCATCATCACCATCCGGGGAAACGTACAGGTCATTATAAACACGCTCATATTTAGCGTGCTGCATATCAAAAATAGATTCGTCATATACTTGTTCACCTCCGCCTTCACCCTGATAAAATTCATAACTCCACGGATCACAAACTGTAAATGTATCAACGATCACATCAGTAATTGTCCCATTTTCTAAACGGTTACAAAAATCCAGACCCCAAATTGAGAAATTATCATAGATGTTACAGCGGTTGTGAGTTGAATAAGTAATTGAACCTGGTAAACACCCACTATAAATCCCCCCCCCACTGAATGCAGCTTCGTTATTGCGGATTGTAACACCTTCCAGATATGCCCAGGCATCCAGAATATCAATTCCTCCTCCTGAATAAGCTTGATTATTCTCGATTACGCAGTTAACGATATCTAAGGTTGCTTCATATAAAAAAATTCCTCCTCCTAACCTGTATCCTCCATATATGCAGCCAATGCCATTGGTTAATGTAAATCCTCTCAATAAGGCTCGATCATCATTTGTATTTACCACAACACAACTGCCTGTCTGGTTCCCATCTATAATAGTATTTCTGATGTAATCCCGGTTTCCAGTAGTCATCTCAAGACTTGCTAAAGTTATTTCCTTTCCTATAAAATCCGTATTCTCAAAATACCTACCCGGATATACCAGCACAGTATCTCCATTCGCACTGGAATTTATTCCTTCCTGAATTGATATATAATCTCCAGCTCCCTCTATATCCACAATATGTGTTGTTCCCTGTAATAGATAAACCAGTAACAATCCCCCAACCAGCAGCATCGCTTTTTTCATAATCATATCCTTTAAACCTGGGAACTACGAGCTCCAGCTCGTTGAGTATTCTCTCAAAAAGCTATTCACTGTAGTTCCCGGTTTCTTTAATTAGCAGGCGTTATTCATAATGATACGAGCTGGAGCTCGTAGTTCCCAGAAATATACGTCTCACGAATTATTTCATCAATATCACTTTCCGGTTTAC
>JAVCDJ010000137.1 GCA_030765845.1 Candidatus Stygibacter australis | reverse complement strand
ACACCTTCAAATTCTATTGTTTTAAATGAATGGCAGCATGTAGCTGTTAGTTATAATGGTGTAAGCGAAGTGCATATATATATCAACGGTGTGGATCAGGAATTATCAATGTATGATGGACCTCAGGGTAATATTGTGACTAATTTAAATGATAACCTCTATATAGGCAGCAATTCCGCTGGTGAATTTACTTTCCAGGGCATGATTGATGAGCTGAGGATTTGGGATACAGTAGTTACGGGAGATGATATTGCTGAGAATATGGCTATTTACCTTAACGGTGATGAAACAGGACTGAAGGGTTACTGGAAATTGAATGAAGGAATGGGAGAAACTGCAAATGATGAAACGGTTTTTGGAAATAACTGCCTAATCTCTGAAGCAGAATGGACATGGGGAGCTCCACTCACTCAAGTTGATAATGAAGACAACACTGTTCCCGAAGCGATAAATCTCTTGAACCAAAATTATCCTAATCCTTTTAATCCAACTACGACAATATCTTTTAATCTTGCTGAAGATTCACAAATAGAACTATCAATATTTAATGTCCGTGGTCAAAAAATAAAAAAGCTTATCCACGAATTTACCCAGAAAGGATATTCTTCAATCATCTGGAATGGCGATAATGATGAGGGAATTGGGGTAGGTTCAGGAATATATTTCTATCAATTGCATGTAAATGGAGTGGTAGAAGATGTGAGGAAATGTCTGCTGTTAAGATAATGCCTAATTGGGAATTCGGATGAAAGTAATTGACTGGAATAGTGTGATTACAGACTTTCCCATTATGAATAAAATATTGGTAAGTTTGGTTTTGATCTGTAATATATATCTATTTGCAGAAATGGATAGCAGTCTGCATGCTTATCCCATCATGGATTATTCTGATGAGACCAGCTTGAGCGGTGGTGGAGTTTTGATTTATATATATCGTCCGGAGGGACAAGATAAAACTGTTCCTCCAAGTCTGCTAAAGCTTCAGATTGATGCCGGGATAAAATCAAGCTGGACATTTGAATTAGAAAATGAATGGCAGCTTGAAGATGGGAAATATGCTGTCAATTTACCATTTAAGATAGAAGAGCAACGCTGTGAATTATATAAAACGGGTAATGATATCGAACTTAATGACTCTCAGGAGAACGAAATACGCAAGTTCAAAGTTAGTTTTGAGATGCTGAGGCGATGGACGAAATACCATTTTGGTTTTACATACAAGATCAATAGCAGTAAGTATAAGCATGAACCTGATGAATCTTTGCTCCAATATAATGATAAGGTATTACCAGTGGGAGGTTTGTGTGTGGGACCTGGGTTAACCTTTCAATACAATACTCTGGATAATAATTATTTCCCCTTGAGTGGTGTCAGGATGCAGTTTAATCTTCAGACATATTCACAAGCTTTAAGCAGTGATTACACTTTTGACCGCTACAGTTTTAATTCATCATTATATTATAAGCTGGCAAAATTAACCACCCTGGCATTAGGAATGAAAGTAATTATGAATGTCGGTGATGTACCTTATCAGGAAATGGCTTCTCTGGGAGATGAACTGAGAATATTTCGTTCCGGTCAGTATGCAGATATGAATCTTGTTTCACTGGTGAGTGAGATCAGAAGTTTCCCCTTTTCCCGAGCTTATTGGCGTCGGTTTGGTTTTGTGATTTTTGCTGAAGCAGGACAAAGCCTCAGCAATTTTGAAGACTTTTACGTCACTGGTACTCATTATGGTTTTGGAGTCGGAATTCGATATTTGCTTGATATTAAAGAAAAATATACTCTCCGGCTTGATAGCGGGTTATATAAATCTCAAACGAGTACAGATTTTGGTGCAAATGAAGCATTTTAATTGAATAATAGGATTTATAAATGAAAAAGAATATTTTTTGGCTGGTTGGAGAAAAAAGTGCAGACCTTCATGCCTCCCGTGTGCTTGAATATTGTAATAGCCGACATCCTGACTGGCATCATTATGGTGTGGGGGGGAGGTTGATGGAATTGGAGGGCTTTAAATCTCAATTTCCATTTAACCGCTTTAATGTAATGGGATTTGTAGAAGTTATCAAGCATCTCAAATTTTTTGCCAATGTTGAGAAAAGGATTGAGCAGATATTTATGCATAATCCCCCAGATGCTATCGTGCTGGTGGATTATCCTGGCTTAAATATGCGAATTGCCAAACTGGCAAAATCTCTCAATATACCGGTTGTATATTATATCTGTCCTCAATTCTGGGCTTGGAAAAAACATAGAATATTTCAATTACGTGATTATTCTGATGCTATTGGATATATTCTGCCATTTGAAGGAGATTATTTTAATGATTCTCAGATAAAGGCAACTTATACGGGACATCCAATCTCAGAAGAGATCACAGTTGCGAGCACTCGTGAAGAATTTGGCAGAGAATATAATCTTGATCTCGAGCGTAAATGGATAGCCTTTTTCCCGGGGAGCAGGGATAATGAGATCAAGAAGCTTTTGCCTGTTTACCTCAAAGCGATTAAAATGATGCAGCCTCAAGATTATCAATTTTTGCTTTCCAAAGCCGATTCGATCACAGTACCATTATATGAAAAATATATAGATCAAGCTCAGATTTCCAATCTTAAAATTATAGAAGACAGAAATTATGAAATGATGAAACATGCAGATTTCGTTTGTGTTAAATCTGGAACTACAACTCTGGAGACTGCCTGGCTGGGTACTCCTTTTATCTTGTGCTATAAAACAAGCTGGCTGAGTTACCTGATAGGCAGATTCTTTGTGAAAATCAAGTGGATTGGATTGCCTAATATAATCCTAAATAAAGGGCTGATACCGGAATTGATCCAGCGGGAAGCTAATGCCGGTAATATCTGCTCATATATTGATGGCTATTTGAAAGATAGATCAAGATATGATAGGATGAAAACGGAGCTTCATCATCTGCATGAAATTCTGGGCAGTAAATCAGCTTCCCAGGAAGTGACAAAACTAATCGAAGAACAGGTGGTCTAAGTGGCAAAAAGAAAATTTTCACCTTTGCTGGTCTGGCTGATAACCAATCTGGGATTAGGAATCGTGAAGCTTCTGAGCATTTCCTGGAGGTGTCGTCGGCTGAATTCCCTTCCCACTGAAAAGGCTATCTTTGCTTTCTGGCATCGAAATATACTTCCCTTGATGTATTTGCACAGAAATAAAAATTATGTAGTTATCATCTCTAAATCACAGGATGGTGATTTGATTGCCGATGTCTGTGAAAAGTTGGGTTACCTCACAGCTCGTGGTTCAACTTCACGGGGTGGCAGCAGTGCTCTTCGTAACATGATCGCTCAATCAAGGAAATATTCTTTAGCATTTACTCCAGATGGGCCTAAAGGACCTGCCTGTAAGATCAAAGAAGGAATGGTTTATCTGGCAAAATTGACCGGTTTGCCTATTGTCTTGATTTCTGCGAGAGTAGGACATGAGATAGTATTCAATTCCTGGGATCGCTTTAGATTGCCTTTGCCTTTCAGCCGGATAGAGGTGATATATGATGCACCTCAATATATTGCAAAAGATGCTGATATTGATGAGTCTATTGTCTTGATGGAGAAAAGAATGATAGCACTGGAAAAACAACTTATAGATCATTAATTAACATTTAATTGAAATTCTTTGACAAAAATTACTATATTTCTGGGGATGTGAAAAAATATATTAGTGAGGTAAGGTATGCAATTATCAAACAGAGCTTTGAATATTCAGGCATCACCAATTAGAAAGCTGGTACCTTTGTCCAATGCTGCCAAAGCTGCTGGAAAACATGTTTATCACCTTAATATTGGGCAACCCGATATTGAAACTCCCCAGGAAATGATGAATGTTTATCGGGAATTCGATCAA
The DNA here is from genome assembly GCA_030765845.1 of Candidatus Stygibacter australis. Lineage (NCBI taxonomy): Bacteria > Pseudomonadati > Candidatus Cloacimonadota > Cloacimonadia (SeqCode) > Cloacimonadales (SeqCode) > Candidatus Stygibacter > Candidatus Stygibacter australis. Next base: position 9,181 of record JAVCDJ010000137.1, on the reverse strand, counting down.
AAAATACTGGCTTATGGCCCTTCCCAAGGTTTGAAATTTTATCGTCAAAATCTCGTAAAATACTACTCGCGATATGGCATTCAGCTTAATGAAGATGAGATCATAATCACTACAGCAGGCTCAGAAGCATGCTTCTTTGCTATGCTGGCTGTTTGCAATCACGGTGACGAGATCATAATTCCTGAGCCATTTTATACTAATTATAATGGCTTTGCTACCTGGGCAGGAGTAAACATCGCCCCGCTGACAACCAAAGCTGAGAATGGATTTGCTCTCCCAGATGTTTCTCAGATCGAAAAGCTTATAAATGATAATACCAGGGCGGTCATGATCTGTAATCCGGGGAATCCAACTGGAGCTGTTTATACTCGCGATGAACTCCTTAGCCTTGCTCAACTTGCTATCAAGTATGATCTCTTTCTGATCTCAGACGAGGTTTATCGGGAATTTGTCTATGATGGAGAATCACATACCAGCATTTTAACTATACCGGAAATCAGTGATAGAGCTATAGTCGTAGATTCCATATCAAAACGTTACAGTGCCTGTGGTGCCAGAATTGGATGCATAATTACTCATAACCAGATTCTCCTTCAAGCTTTAATTAAATTTGCTCAGGCAAGACTGTGCCCTCCCACTATTGAACAATATGCAGCAAATGCCTGCATCGACCTGCAGGAAGAATATTTTGCTGGTATCATATCGGAATATCAGGCAAGGCGTGACCTTGTTTTTGATGCTTTATCCAAAATTGATGATGTAATTTGCGTGAAACCCAAAGGGGCATTTTATATTATTGTCAAATTACCTATAGATGATGCCGAACACTTTGTAAAATGGTTACTAACAGATTATTCTCTTAACAATGAAACAGTTATGGTGGCTCCTGCTGCAGGATTTTATGCGTCTCCGGGTTTAGGGAAAGATGAGGTAAGGATTGCCTATATTCTCAATAAATCAGATCTTAAAATAGCAATGGAAATATTCAGTTCTGGGTTAATTGAGTATTTGAAGAAATAATTTATTAAAGAAAGAGCCTCATTTTGAGGCTCTTTTTAAAGCTCTTAAAAATCTCTTACGAGGAATCCTGTTCCCATGACCTGGAAAATAGTATTCTGAGTCTCTTTTAATTAGCCTTTGCCAGCTATTTTCCAGCTTTGATCTATCCTCTACTATCGGGGGCATAATGGTAAAGGGGCTGATATTGAAAAGTGTATCTCCTACAAATGATTCGCCATTTTCCAGAATCACTGAAACTGAACCCATAGTATGTCCGGGAGTTAGTATCACTTTTCCTTGAATGCCCCATTCTTTTAAATCATAATCCCTATCAATTACAATATCAACTTTGGTGGGTTCAACTTTAGATGATTCCGGATATCGAGATTGCACTTTTTTAGCAATATTGTTTAGAATAGAACTGGAAAATACAGGTAGAGGTGAATATCCACTTTCGATATAAGCTGCAGCCTCTTTATGAGCAATTACTTTAGCACCAGTCAATTCTTTGATGGCAGACAGACAGCCGATGTGATCGGGATGCGCATGGGTGATTATAATGATCTTTATTTGACTGGGTGAGATACCATTACGGGATAACTGCCTTATAAATTTGTCTCTTCCAGTGGAAATTGAAGTGTCTAGAAGTACATAAAAAGAAAATTCGGATTGGAGTAGATAAATATTCGTCATTCCAATCCGAATTTTAATTTTTTCAGCCATTTATACTGAAACTTATTTTGGTGCAGGTAATCCTAATTCTTTAATTGCATTCACTGCTACCGTCTTAGAATAATCAGCTATGTAACCATCTCTATCAGAGTTTTCAGCGAAACCTACAAAATCAAGTTCTCTACCAAAAGTCTGACGCCACATTGAAAATCCCATAATACTGAACCATAATCTGGTCATCCAGTTGTAATATGCCACTGCATCCATTTTACCTTTTGCTACAGGATAAATCTCACCAAATCTGTCAAATACGATACTGATATATGTCATTGCCACTTCAAGTGATCCAGGAACTTCTTCCTGGAAAGCTCGCTGAATAAGATCTGCATACCAGTAACGACGATTAGTACCATAGAAAATATCAAAAATTCCCATGATCTTAACTTTTATGAAATTTGATAATGCCTGAGGTTTCTCGGGTATTACTTCGTCTTCCTGCAAAAACAATAAATCAAACTGAACTTTTTCCTTCAGTACAAATTTAATTGTTTCTAAAAACAGGTTGTCCTTACTACCAAAGTAGTAATTTACGGAATTCAGGGCAACTCCTGCCTTATCGACAATTTCACGGACTCCTGTCCCATGAAACCCGTTATCGGCAAAAAGTCTTGCTGCGCACTTGACTATAGTCGCGCGCGTTTGATTCTCATACTTCCTTTTTAATTGCAACTTTCAACTCCTTTAAACTTATTTTAAATCCGGCGAATTAAAGAAAACAATTGTGCTGACTGTTGTCAATATAAATTTAACTTTTTTTTAAAATATATTCAATTTTTAACGACTTCTTTCTCTTATTTCATCTATAGTAACTATTCAGATTTTGAATGTCATTCATTTTAGATTAATTCGCCTATATTTGAATGAATTAAATTCTCTGTATAATACAATGCAATTACCTTAAATTATAATAATGGTTCAAAATATAAGGACATCATTTATTTCTCTGATGAAAATTGTTCGTATAAGTTATTTACTTATGCTAAATATATTAATTAGTTGAAATTCTCTCAGAACCTGGATCAATTCTACCGCCTCCTGTAATTAATTGCTTGACGGATATTAAAGGTAAAAAATCATGTTTCAGTTTTATTGAAGCCCCATTCGTCTAGTGGCCAAGGACGCGGGATTCTCAGTCCTGAAACAGGGGTTCGATTCCCCTATGGGGTGCCACTAAATATTCTTAAATAAAATAACGAAAGGCGTCTTAATCTAAAGACGCCTTTTTCTTTATCATCAATATTAGGTTAAATTAATCAACGATCACTGGACAATAAGTTTGTCTGGGATCAGCCTTAATAGATTTCAAGTATTCTAATTCTTTCATTATATCAAGGTATTCTATTTTGCCGGAAAGAACTTGCACTGCCATATCAATATCAAAATATTCCTTCAATAATAAGTCCATTAAAGATTTCTGTTTGGGATAATATTCAATAGCAAATGAAGAAATACCGGCAATTTCTGCTGCTTTATCAACGGCATCATTTAGATTACCAATATCATCTATCAAACCATTATCTTTTGCCTGCTTACTGCTCCAAACTCTACCCTGGGCAATGCTTTCCACTTGATTAAGTGTCATATCCCTCCCATTAGCTACATGGGTTTTAAATTCGTCATAAATCCCCATCATTGATGATTGCATTGCTGATAATTCAGCAGCATTAGGTTTCTCCCAGACATTAAGAAGATCAGAATATTTTCCATATCTCACGCTATTGGAATTAACTCCAATACTATCTCCCATTTTATTCAGGTTAGGAAAGATAGATACAACTCCTATTGAACCGGTAATTGTCATTGGATCAGCATAAATATAATCAGCACTACATGCAATGTAATATCCGCCTGAAGCAGCTACATCTCCCATTGAGACGACAATTGGTTTTGTTCTTTGAACTTTCAGCAGCTTATTCAAGATAATATCAGATTCCAGGGCACTTCCTCCAGGACTGTTGATCCTCAGGACAATCCCCTTTACTTTTGGATTTTTCTCTATCTGGTCTATTTCCTTAAATAATTTTGCAGAAGTGATCATATCAATTGCAGGACCTGCTTGAGTTGTGATATTGCCCTGAGCATATAAAACAGCAATTTTATTATCAGGTACAATCCGTGGAGGCACAGGGTAATCAATGATATCCATTTTATTTGTTTTTTCAATATTATACATATCAAGAAAATCCTGATATTGCACAAGTTCATCAACTAATCCTGATTTTAAACTATATTGTCCATTAATCCAGATATTATCACGCTCTTCATACAGGTTGCGTAAATCCAAAACCTCAATTCCGCGGTTATCTGCTATCGTTTGAAGCATTTGCTGATACATATCACTATATAAACTGGTCAGATTTTCTCTGAATTCTGGTGACATCTCATTACGTACAAATTGTTCTCCAGCTGCTTTATATTTTCCGGCGTGTATCACTTGCATCTCAATTCCCAGTTTATCCAGCATCTGCTCATAATAAAGGATATGACCACCAATACCCGTTAGAAGTATCCCTGCTGAGGCTGAGGGATTAAGGTACACTTTATCGGCTATTGAAGCGATATAATATCCTCTGTTGGTTATGGAATTTATATAGGCATAAACTGGTTTTCCACTGGCTTTAAAGTTTTGCAGAGAATTCATCAACTGATCCAGAGTAGAATATCCAGCTGAGAAATATTGAGGACAAAGAATTATTCCAGCTATCCGGTTATCTTCTGCTGCCCGGTCAATTACTTGAATATAATTATGGACAGAATTATTTTCATTTCCCCAGATATCCTCGGATAATTCACTGAATTCTTTCACTTCCTTTTCAAGGTTCAAAATCAACCAGGTTGAATCAGCGACTTTCTTCTTATCTCCTTTATATTTACTAAAATAGCTGTTTACACTGTAAAATGAAACAAATATTATTGCCAGTAGTAGTAGTATGGATGTCAAGCATCCAAAACCAAACCATTTTCCTTTCATTATTATTCTCCTTAATTTACTTCCAGATTCAGATCTTTGATCTTTCTGGAAAGATTGCTCACCTGCAGCCCTAATGCTCTGGCTGTTTGTGATAGATTGCTATTATGTAATCTGATCTGATTAGTCAAATATCTCATTTCAAATTGTCTTTTCTTCTCTTTAAAATCCACTGTCTCATTCCAGAAATCAGTTTCTTCTTTTCTTTGCAGGATAAGATCAAGATCATCATTAGTGATCTGCTCATTATCAACCATCACATATAATCTCTCTACCAGATTGCGTAATTGCCTCACGTTTCCAGGAAATGATTTGCCGGCAATATTTATTTGAGCATCACTGGAAAAAGTTTTTTTTGTTACTCCCTGTTCCTGAGCTATCTGGACGGAAAAATGGTCGAGTAGTAAGGGAATATCTTCTGGACGGTCACGAAGTGAGGGAGACTCCATAGGCAGCACATTCAACCTGTAATAAAGGTCTTCTCTGAATTCTCCGGTTTTCACCATCTCTTCCAGATTCCGATGCGTAGCTGCCAATATTCTGATATCTATTTTGCGTACCTTATTATCTCCCAGTCTTTCAAATTCGCCTTCCTGGATCAATCTCAATACCTTTGCCTGAGCCTTTAGGTTCATATCTCCAATTTCATCAAAGAATAATGTCCCTCCATCGGCTTCCTCCACTTTTCCGGGCTTAGATTTATTTGCACCTGTAAATGCTCCTTTCTCATAACCAAATAATTCTGATTCAATAAGTTCATTGGGTATGGCGGCTGAATTAAACTTTATAAAGGGTCCCAGCTTGCGACTACTCTCGTTATGAATACCATAGGCTATCAATTCCTTTCCAGTTCCACTTTCGCCCCGGATCAATACTTTTGCCTCTGTAGGAGCCACACGGCTGATCAGTTTGCGTACCTGATTGATAACAAAACTATTACCAATGATCTCATATTTCTTATCTACTTGTTCCTTTAGCCTGTTATAGCTTTGGTTCACTTTCAATAGCTTAATGGCATTCTGTACTGCAATTCGCACTTTATGCAGTGAAAGCGGTTTCTCCAGAAAGTCAAGTGCACCATACTGGATAGCTGTAACTGCTTCCTGAATTCCACTGTGACCAGATATCATGATAACCTGAATATTCGGTAATTCTTCTTTAAATTGTTTTAATAGATCAAGTCCATTAAAATAATCTAACCTTACATCAAGCAGGATCAATGCTGGTCGAAAGCGTTTTACTTCTGCCAGGGCTTTCTTTGATTCCATACAGGTGTCCACCTGATAACCATCATCTTCCAGAATGTCCTTCAAACTCATACAAATATTATACTCGTCATCAATTACCATTATTTTCATTGCTTCCTCCACTTATGCTGCTTTGTTCAGCAAATTGTATAATAAAACTGCTGCCTTCTTCTATTTTAGATATAACACTGATCTCAGCATGATTAATATTAGTAAGTTTTTTTACCAGTGCCAGTCCCAGACCAATTCCTTTCTTTTTCTTTGTAAAATATGGCTCAAATATCTTTTCAACATCTTCTGCTTCAATACCTGGTCCATGATCCCTGATCTCCAGAATTCTTTTAGTACTATCAAGTTTCAATTCCAGTATCTCATCATGGCCTGCTGCATCGATAGCATTTTGTATTACATTGGTTAATATCTGATAAAAATGCATCATATCAAATTCTATTATAAAATCTTCTCCTTCAATATTTATTTTTACTCTGTCTTCATAAGACCTGGTTATTCCCTTTATCTGTTCTAATATTTTAAATTGTTGTTGATTTACCGGTACATCTTTAGCAAAATTAGAAAAATTAGTCGCCAGATTTTGCAGATGTCCTACTTCTTGAGTAATTATTGATACTGACCGGTCAAATACCTGATCAAATTTCTCACTTCCTTTCTTTTCGATTAATCTTTCCAGCGAAAGCCGAATTGGTGTTAAAGGGTTTTTTATCTCATGTGCCAGCATTCTGGAAAATTGTTTCCAGATCGATAGTTTTTCAGCTTCCAGTAATTGCTTTTGCGTCTTTTGCAATTGCACGGACATCATATTGAACGAGCTTTGAGCTTCTTTAAGCTCCCAGGTACCGCTTTCTTTTAATTGAATATCAAAATTACCTTTGGATATCTCTTTGGCTGCTTCACTGAATTTTGCCAGAGGACTGGTTAAGGAATAGATAGCCCACAGGAATAAAGTTAGTGATGAAAGTAATACAAGGATCAGGTAAAAGGCAGAATATACTGCTGTCTGCCTGTTACCGATCTCTATAGTGGCTTTTATCTCGTTTAGTTGACAAAGAATATTCCTCGCTTCATCAGAATATTCCGGTTGCTCCTGAGCAAGATTACCCATAAATTCCTGTAACTGTAAACTGGATATTTCTTCTGAAAGCTCCTTTCTTTTCACTTCCTGATACTGATAGATCAAGAGCAATCCTGCCGTAAATAATGCAAGATATAATAGGATAACTATAGTCCTGAGACCAAATCTAAATTTCATTATTTCTCGATTATAGTATTATTTCATTACAATTAGGTTTATGAAAATTCCAGAAGATCATCAGGTCAAAAGATTCATTATTTTGACCCATTGTTACAATAGGTAAACTCGCCACCAGGTTCACCTCAATCGGCAATTCAAGTTCATGGGGTGATTGGTAATGAAAATCTGAATTCGCATTTTTAAATTCACTCCAGGAATCAATTACATAGGTGCGATTATTCTGTTCCTCACAGATCAATGTCCAGTTTCCTAAAAGAGGATCAAAAATTGCAATATGCTGGAAACTGATTATCTCCGTGCTAACCTCACTGCGTAGGGTTAAAGTGAAATCAATTGGTATACGCTGCCCTGATTGCATGATCTGTCTGAAATCTTCATTAAATGCACTTTCTAATGTAGCCTGTACCGTTATCTGATTACCACGTGAAAATGCCCGTGACTGGGCAAATGAAGGAGTATTCCCTTGGTATGATGAAAATAACATCATACCAAGGGAGATCGTTGCTGTTATAGCTTTTTCAAAAATTCCGCCAAGCATTCCTGCCCCCCGAAATGGCTGGATTACTGGCTGGATCTTTTACTAAAATCCAAACCAGGGACCAAATGATAAGGTCAAGCCATCCATGTTTGTATCTGGTCTATTAGTAAGGTTTATGTCATATCCATTAGCCTCACCTTCCCAACCAGACATTGAAATAGTATATAAATACGCAGCCTCAGCTTTAAAACTCAGCCAGTCTGTGATTCTCCAGCCGAGAGATATCCGTGGTTCTGCCAAAAATCCTGTATTTTTAAATGTAATTGAACTTGATGCATTGTAATATTCATCAAGGTAAGTATCTAAGCTCATATCACCATCAAAGTCAAAATCTGGTACATCATCTGATGCTTTCTGACTTACTTCGATTTTATTCATACCCCAGGTGAACATACAGCCTAATTCACTATAAAATTTCCCGAAAACAAAGCGTCTGTCAAATGATAATCCACCATAATTGATCCAGTACTTAGCTGTACGTGAAACATTTGAGGTACTATCAAGATTAGCAATATTATGATTCCAGTCATGGCGTGTGGTTGTTTTGTCAAAATACTGCGCAAATTGTCCACCCATGAACCAGCCCTTGCCGATATGGGACTTCAAACCAATACCATTAAGGAATAATCCGTCTTCTGAATACATATCTTCCTCAAAACCTAAACTTTCCATTATGCCATTAACGTCTACTACATCAGGTGTGTACCATATTGGCATCCAGGCGATAGAACCATCTCCATAATATTTCGATTTCTTCTTGATAATTGATTCTTTTTCTGTTTTGGATTCTGTCTTATCCATCACTATCGTGCCTTCAAGATCATAAACCAGTTTTCTGGTTCCAAAAACAAATTCCAGTTCGACCACTTCGCCTTTACGGAAAATCGTCAAAGTAACTTTTTCGCCAACTCTGTAAAAGGATATTATCTTTCCTAATTCGTCCTGTTTGGTAATTTTATCATCATTGATTGACATCAAAATATCATCTGTGCGTAGTTTGTAATAATAAGCGGGACTATTGGGGGATACAGTATCCAGTCGGATTCCATAAAAATAATTGTATCCGATTTCTGCTGCTTCTGCAAGTGTCATATCTGAATAAGTTATACCTATAAAAGGTTTATCCATTTTGACATCATCTGGAGATGTTATCACGATCTTATTGCCGTCATCATCGATTGTTACATTAATGGTATAATCTCCCTTCATTTCCTTAACAATCAGTTCTGCTTCTTTCTGAGCCATTTTGCTCTTTAACAGCGCTTCTTTCACTTTAGCATCTACATCTACATCCTGGCAAAATAGACTGCCTGCCACCAATAATGCCAACACTAACACTACTAAATTTTTCTTCATCTTAACCTCCGAGTTAAATTTATTACTTTATATTAATGCAATCCCCGTACCAGAACCCGTTATCTCTATCT
>JAVCDJ010000136.1 GCA_030765845.1 Candidatus Stygibacter australis | reverse complement strand
AAATTTAATAATCTTTCTGAATTTTCCCGCTGTCGGGTAATATCCACCAGCGATACAAGAACATATTTGGCGTTTCTATCTTTTCCACGCACTATATTTGCATATACATGCACCCAGATCAACCTACCATCTTTTCGTTCTATCCGCTTCTCATAGTTTAATTTTTCCGCATTCTCTTCTTGAACAGTTTCTATTAAACTCTGCTCCATTCTCACATCATCGCACCATGTGATATCCTGAAAGTTTTTATTCAGCATTTCAGCCATTTCATAACCAGTCATCTCACAATATAGTTCGTTGCATTTTATATGTTTCCCATCCTGCGTCAGTTGGGTCATCCCCACAGGTGAGTGAGTAAATATCGTTCTGAAAAACTCCTCATTCTCTGCCAGGATCTTCATCGAATCTTCACGCTCTGTTATATCCGTACTAACACCTACCATGCTTACGGGATTTCCTGACTGGTCATAAATAAGTTGAGTGCGTGTATCATATAAGATACGCTTGCCCTGATCATTAAAATTTACTGCCTTACCTCGCCAGAAACCATCTCTAAATGTGCTTTCAATAATTTCCTGCTGTGTTACTCCATGCTGGATATCTTCTCCATAATCTTTCACATTCATACTAAGCAACTCTGACCGGGATTTGTTAAATCCCCGGCATTCTGCTTCATTTACATAGATTATATTTCCTTGCAGATCAGTTGCTGTAATTGCATCATGTATTTTATCCAAAAGTAATGATTGAAATTCCAGTTCTTCCCTGTAACTGAGCTGCTCAGTTACATCTTTAATAAGGATGGAATATCCCTTTAGTTGATTTTGAGTATCATAATATGCCTTGATATGGACTTCTCCCCAAAAACTGCTTTTATCTTTCTTTCGCAATTCCTGTTTAGGTAGTACTATGTTGTCTTTTGCTAAATTTTCAAGCAAGTTGTTCTTTTCCGGGAAAAGAATTTCCGCATTTATACCTTTTACTTCTTCCGCAGAATAACCAAAAAGCCTGGTAAATTCTCTATTTACCTGCTTGATTACATGCTCTGCATTCATCAATACAACAGTATCGGGAAGATAGTCTAAAAACTTATGTGCACTATGAAGTTCATTGCGCAATTGTTTTATTTCATTTTCAAATTCTATCTGTGTTTCTTTGTCCACTAAATCTCCCTCAAAATAATTCTTAAAATTTATACTTTAAATATTTAATTTTAGAAAAAATGTCAATAGATAAATTCTAAAGACGCTTAATATCCAGTTTAACTCAATTCTCAATTAAAATCCCAGCCACTTCTGAGCATCCTGCAAAGCTTCCCTGGGAAAGCGATGTCCACCCTCAAATTCAGGGAATTTTACATCATAACCCATTTCAGTTAATTGCTTCTCGACAATTTCTCCTTCCTTAAATTCTACCATATTATCATCTTTTCCTTGAGCAATAAAAACCTTCAATTCTTTGGCAGAAGCAATATCATCATCTGAAAGTCTGTCCATATTAAGCCAGCCTCCAAAACAGATCAATCCCTTATACAGATCATAATACCTGATCCCGGTAGTATATGTTAAACCACATCCCTGTGAAAATCCCAGCAGATAAATATCACTTATCTGGTATTTATCCATCAATTCCCGGGTAACTTTCTCCGCATATTCCTCAGTCTTTATCTCTATCTGCTTATTCATTTCTTCATCCTCAGTCCAGGTAAACCAGCTGTAACCCGTCTCTTTACCCAGATTAAATGGATAAAATGTCTCTGGACAGGCATAAATAAAATCCTTTTACTCAAATGCATCACTCCTGGAAACACTGTTCAAGTCTCCTGTCTGAGAATTACAGGTTGTAAATATCCCTATTAAAAATATTTTTAATTTCTAATCATTAATAATTTAATATTTCGTACGAATTATAATTGATCCGTTCGAAAGTATCTTGTTTGAATACCTGCTCAGTAATATCCATATTATCATGATCAGTTATTGAAATTAATTTATCTTTATCAAATATATAAAGCTTCTTTCCTTGTGACACATAGATATATTTTTTATCTAGCATTCTCAAATTTCCTATAACCACTATACCATCTGTTAAATTAAATGAGTGATATCGAGAATATATAGCTGGGTCTCCAAAAACATGCTCCTCGAGATTATCGGGGTCTGGAAGTTGTAAATCAAAATATTCAATTTTCATATTGGAATTATAATAATTAGTGAAGTAATTCCTAAATTGTATAGTATTATTTTTTGAATAAAATTCGATGCCATAACCGTCGCCAAGCCTCGCTTTATCAAAAGCTTGCTTCACTGCCGCAACACCTACACCACTTACACCATAACCAATATAAAATTTGGTTGGTCCAACCCAGTTAATTATTATATCGCCGATATAGACTACACTTTCATTGTCAGGAATGTGAAATTTTATTAATTTATCTGGTGTTTCAGTATAATAAGAAAATGGCTCTTTTACTTCAAAAAAACATGATATCCCTTCCAGAAACCATTCACCTTTGGGTAGTTTTGTAATTAAATAGCCCGTTGAATCGGCTTCATATTTACGTTCCCGTCCAGTTGCAATATCTTTAAAATAGAAAATTGATTTTTCAGTTAGGTCTTCTTTGTTATACAAAACTTTTACTTTACTACCAACTATCACTTCGTTGTTAATATGGTTTAAATCAGTTAATTGTCTATTTACGCTACAGCTTGTTAAAAATAAAATAATTACAAATAATGCAAAAAGATACCTCATATAATCCTCCCAAATATTACTATATCCAATGAGTATCAATATAATGTATCAATTGCATTGGATTTTTATTACTCAGCTATCATATCATTTTAACTACAAAAGTTTTCTATCATGAACATGAATCAACTTTTACAATTAACAATGACCACTTCTATACTAATCTCATTTTTATATTTGATAAAATTCGATATAACAATGAACTATGTATAATATTAACAAAATCTATGTCAAGCTAATTATTTTGCTCGGAGGGATGCCTGTTTTATGAATTCCAGGTCTCACTGGCTTTATTTTTAAAAAACTCTTTCTAAAATCCCAGCCATTTCTGAGCGTCCTGTAATGCTTCCCTGGAAACTCGATGCCCACCCTCAAATTCATGGAATTTTACATTATAACCCATTTCAGTTAATTTTTCCTCGGCAAATTCTCCTTCCTTAAATTCTACCCTATCATCCTCTTTTCCGTGAGCAATAAAAACCTTCAATCCGTTTGCGGAAGCAATATCCTCATCAGATAGTCTGTCCATATTAAGCCAGCCTCCAAAACAGATCAATCCCTTATACAGATCATAATACCTGATCCCGGTTGTATAGGTTAAACCACATCCCTGAGAAAATCCCAGCAGATAAATATCACTTATCTGGTATTTATCCATCAATTCCCGGGTTACTCTCTCCACATATTCCTCAGTCTTTATCTCTATCTGCTTATTCATTTCTTCATCGTCAGTCCAGGTAAACCAGCTGTAACCAGTCTCTTTACCCAGATTAAATGGATAAAATGTCTCTGGACAGGCATAAATGAAATCTTTAGTATCAAATGCATCCCATAAGCGAATAAAACTTTCACCTTTGGCCCCATAACCATGCAGACCCACTACTAAGGGATATATTTTCTGAGGATCATAATCATCAGGTAACCTTAAATATGTTTTACTATAAGCCTCAGATGCAAACCATAATTCCTTTATATCAGGATTTTTTTTCTTTTCCAGATACCTTTGCAGGCTATCTACTACAGCAGTATATTCCACACTTTCTCTTACTTTATCAAAATCAGGATCAGTTGAGATATGATCATAATTCTCAAAACCATTCCTGATTGAATATTCCAGAAATTTTGCTGCCAGTCTTTCATTTCCTATCAAACCATAACAGCAGGCAAGATTATACATCTCCTGACCATTGGTGATATCATACTGCAAACCTTCCAGATAGATATCTGCTGCCTTTTGATATTCACCTGCCTGATAAGCTTCCCACCCTTTCTGCCAGTATTCCTCAAGATTATTCTCCAGAAATGCCCCTGGTTCATCTGCTCCCTTTCCATTTAACCCGCAGAACATTAAGGCAATCAATAGTATTAATAATAATCTTTTCATTTTATTCCCCTTTATTGATTTGGAAATTCATCTATTAATTCTACCACAAATTGCAGTATTAATGAAGCATCATAGGATTCTATCACTCCATTACCATCCACATCTGCCCAATTAAATCGCCATTCTTCCCAGGGAAGCGGGTCTTCTTCAGCAAAATAATTTATCCCCGCAACAATCATCAAAACTATGGAGCTATCAAAAGCATCTACTTCATAACTATTATCCACATCTCCCAGACAAGGCACTAATAAAAATCCACCTTTGGCATTCAACTTTCCATAACCCCATCTGTCGTTAGGTACAGCTCCCGTTTGAGCATCTACAAATGCTGTTGCTGTCAATCTGCCAATAAGTTCGGCTGGCTGCAGATCAGAAAACCTTTCCAATATCAAGCCCATTGCTCCTGCTGCATGCGGAGCTGCTCCACTTGTGCAGCACAGACTTGAATATCCAGTTGAACTGGCAGCATTAGTAGTATAAGCATTTGTGGGAGCAGTCAATTCTGGTTTTATAACAATATCTGGAGCTCCTTTGCTGCAGGCTGAATATATATTGCCATTAGTTTTATCATGCGCTCCCACGCATATAGTTTCTGACCCGCAGGCATAAACATTTAAGGAATATGCTCCCTGATAGTAATTCTCAAAGTCTGCATTATATCCCACTCCAGCTATCCAGCCCCACCAGAAACCACCCGCATCATCTAAACTCTCATTTGGAATATCCAATTCTATCGTCCAATTATCACCTGCGGTCATTGTTCCATATTCATCAGATACCACCAGTTCCAGATAAGGATTCCCTAAACTCGTCACTTCATGAGAAATATAGAGCCTTCCACCGGGAGTGTCAAAAATTTCATCTGCTCCGGGAGACACAGCACCATAAGAATTGCCATCCTGATCTGATAATGTTATGCTAAAATCATCACCAACCTGATAATATAATCTACTGATCACAAAATCATTTCCACCTGTATTGCTGCCGCTTAAAGTAAAATTTAAGTCCGTTACTGGATCACCATATTGAGCATTACCAGTCACAAAACAATCGTAATTATACCAGTTACCGGCCGCCACTGCCGAACAGCGACCAGCACCACCAAAACTTGTTAATGCCTCAGCTACAGGATCACTCCCATCTGGTTCGCTGAACATTGATCCAATGCTCATTGAGATCACCACTGGCTTTGAGCTGTCTATCTCTGCTGCTTTCTGGGCTATATAGACAATTGCATTGATAATATTTGCTGAACCACTGGATTGCTGAACATAAATAATTTGTGCTCCCGGCAGCATACCTGCTCTACTCCCTCCAGAGGCACTTCCATCACCTGCCGCTATTCCAGTGCACTGCGTACCGTGATGCTGCCCACTATTTATAGCTGGTCCAGTTCCGCTATTCAAATCGGCTGCGGAATACTCACTTCCATAACCAAACAGGATGGGTGCATTACCGGTTCCTGACTGATTCCAGATCGCGGCTATCCTTGTCCCTGATTCATCACTGAAATCTTCATGCTGCCAATTCAAGGGATACGGGTCAATCAACCCGACAATTACTCCATCTCCCCTGCCTAACTGCTCCTGAATATAATCTGCATCACATCCCGCATAACTCGCGCCACTCATATGATCTGAGGTGGATATATCTAAAAGCTCCTCTGATTTTATACTCGGATATATTTCTTCAATCCCGGCAATATTTTCCAATGCTGTCAATTCAGAAACTGGTAAACGCATGGTAGTCAAATTACCATACCGGACTACTCTACTGCTACTCTCTGGCAGATCATTTAAGGGAAATTCACCCCTGAGCACAACATCTACAGCATACCCATCACTCGTCTGGATCAAAGGGCTTAAATATTCATTATCTGGTAGATTTTCCGTCATACTGCGACTGCTGATATTTTTTAATGAAAATGGCAGATCCACTCCCAGAATACAATTTATCAGTAGAATTATAAAAACTGTTAATATTATTTTCCTTCTCATGTTATCACACTCCTATTCTGGTTTATTATTTCATGTCAATATTGTAAAATAGGGTAGCTTATCGCAAGATATTTTTAATCTCAGAATTTATTTCTTTCCACCAACTTTCTTCTTATATCTCTCAAAAATACTGAAAATTGTCTTAAAGTATCTATAAAGAGATACAACTCAACCCGGCATAACAAAAAAATGTCATGCCGGGTTGAGTTGTTCCTCCTTAGTGATTTCTCTTGTGAATATAATGCTCATTCTTGATTATGATAGCTTATTTCAAGCTGTTATCAGACAGATTATTGCGTTAGAAGCACCATGTTTACTCGTAGGTTTAGATAGTTTTTTTTGTGAAGGGAGACTGTTCAATCAAAGTAATTGATATCATTGCAGGTTTTTAATTTTTACAACACAAAAATGCACATATACATAATATATGTCAATTTTTGGGAAATTGACATATTCTCGGAAAGGGAATAACTATAATAGCCCCTGGTTGTTGTATTTCGACAACCAGGGGTAAATAATTTCTCCTCTACTTTCCCTCCCTCAAACACCTGCTGCGCCGGTATTTGAGGGAGGGTGGTGGTTTTTGGCATCAACCCCAGGTAGTCACTTCGTGCCGACCTGAGGCTATTATAGTGAATCCCCTTCAGGGATAAATTAACCATAAAGATTGAACAGTCTTTGTGAAGGTCTGGGTGGGGACAGGAGAAAATGCTTGACTGGTTTTGATATTAATGTTGTGTAATAAACAAGAACTCAGTTAAATTGAAAATATAAAAAAGGGGGATATGATGCGGAAAATA
>JAVCDJ010000135.1 GCA_030765845.1 Candidatus Stygibacter australis | reverse complement strand
AATATGGGCACTATATGAGCCCTATTTAGAATTTCCTTTTTATTTATCAATAACTGCATTGAACAGTCTTTGTATGAAGGTTATAAAGTGAAAAAGAAAGGTCAATCCTGATGGATTGACCTTCTTTTTATATAATTTTACGGAATTAAGTTACAGTTTACACTTCTTCTTTGAGGATGATCTTATCAGTTTCGATTTGGGCGTAATAACCATCTTCAACTTTTGTCAATTTGAAACCACGGGTTTTGAACATGTGCAGCATGATGTGGTTAACAGCCAGGATACTGGCATAAACGGTTTTAATTCCGTGATCTTTGGCGATTTTGAGTATATAGTCAGTAATTTTGTTACCAAGTCCCTGACTATGCCATGGGTCAGCGATGACGATAGCATATTCCGCTGTTTCATTATATTGATCAGCGATAAGTCTGGCAACGCCAGCCATTTTATGGCGACCTTCATCTGAAACTTCGGCGATTATAGCAATTTCGCGATCATAATCAATCTGAGTATATCTGATCAGTTGTTCATGGGAGATGTCCTTGATCAATTGGAAGAACCGGAATCTCTGGGTTCTTTCAGAGAAATTAGAGAACATTTCTTTTTCCAGAAATTCGTCTTCAGGCCTGATAGGTCTGAGAGTAACTGCTAATCCCGTGTCGAGTTTGATATCTTTGATGTAGTGAGAAGGATAAGGAGAGATCACCAGATGCTTATAAGGATTATTAGGGTCAACTTCTACAGAGTCGTCCAGGATCACTTTGGCATCCAGTACAATTCCCCCGCGTTCATCCACACCATAGGGGTTAATATCAATTTCTTTGATCTGTGGGAAATCCATCAAGAGATAGGAGAACTTATAAAGCAGGAACTGGATAGCAGGGATATCCGCACCAGGCATTCCGCGATAGCCCTTGATCAGTTTATAGATCTTGGTATCTTCTATCAGGCGCATGGCAAGAGCCATATTGAGCGGTGGCAATCCAACCGTAGTATCTTTGAAAATCTCCACAGCAACGCCACCCATACCGAAGACAATTGTTGGACCAAAGATGGGGTCATTTTTGCAGCCTATGATCAACTCATACTTTCTTTTGGACATCTGCTCAACAAAGATCCCACGGATATCGGCATCAGGCATTTTGATATTCACAGAATCCATTATCTTATGATAAGAAACTTTTGCTTCTGCCTTATTCATAATATTAAGGATAACTCCACCTACATCAGTTTTGTGCAGAATGTCAGGCGAGGCTATTTTCATAACCAGAGGATAACCTATTTCATCAGAAATCTTCACAGCTTCTTCTTCTGTGGTAGCCAGTCCATTTTTAACAACTGAAATCTGATAGTTATCCAGAAGCTTCTTTGCTTCATACTCGGTCATAACAGTTCGATTATCTGCCAGCACATCACTGATAAGTTTGCGGCTTTTATCTACTTGTGGAGAGAACTTACTGGGAATACCAGCGGGTGTTTCATAGAGTGTTTTCAGATTACGGGTGTAATCACTCATATACATAAAACATTTAATAGCATCCTCTGGAATGTCATAGCAGGGGATATTATTGCTTTCCAGAATTTCTCTACCTTCACTGACATCATCTGCGCCCATCCAGGAGGCAAGAAGTGTTTTCTTATATTTCTGACCGATTGTGGCAACCATACGGGCAGTTTCAGAAGGATCAGTCATGGATTGGGGAGTAAGGATCACCAGAACACCATCTACATTTCTATCTCTCAGGCAGGCATCTACTGCCACCTGATAATCTACGGGGCGAGCATCTCCAATAACATCTACAGGATTGCTTTTACTCCAGTTAGGAGAAAGCTTCTCATTAAGTTCAGCCATAGTTTCATCACTGAGCTTAGCGAGATTTCCGCCTTTTGCGATCAAGGTATCTGTGGCAATAACGCCAGGACCACCAGCATTTGTGACAATAGCAATTCTTTTTCCAGTTGGTTTGTCCTGCATAGAAAGTGACTGGGCGATATGGAATAATTCATCAATAGTATCTACTCTGACCACTCCGGCGCGTTTGAAAGCAGCATCAAATACGAAATCATTTCCAGCCAGGCTACCAGTGTGAGACATGGCGGCGGCAGCACCTTCCGAGCTTTTTCCGGCTTTCAGCACAATAATAGGTTTATTTCTGGCAAAAGCACGGGCTGCGCTAAGGAAACTGCGGGCATCAGTGAGAGATTCCATATAGATCACGATACTGGTTGTCTGAGGATCACTGCCAAAATAATCTATAAGATCATGAAAGCTGACATCCATAGCCGTACCAATGGAAACAAAATGACTGAATCCCACATTTTGCTTTACTGACCAATCGAGAATAGCAGTACACAAGGCACCACTTTGAGAAATGAAAGCAATTTTGCCTGGGAGAGCCATTCGATTGGCAAAAGTGGCATTCAGTTTGATAGAAGGCTTAATGAAACCCAGACAGTTAGGACCTATCATGCGCATATTATATTTCTTAATAGTTTCAGCAATCTGAGCTAAAAGCATTTTTCCTTCTTCTCCGGGAATTTCAGTGAAACCGGCAGAGATAAGCACAATACCTGAAATGCCGTTTATACCGCAATCTTCTACAATATCCGGTACGTATTTTGCTCCCACAGCGATCACTGCCAGATCTACCTGATCTGGTATTTCAGAAAGAGTTTTATAGGTTTTCACGCCTAAAATATTAGTGCGTTTGGGATTAATGGGATACACAATCCCATCATAACCTGATCCAATGATGTTCTTCATCAATGAATTACCTACAGTTCCTTCCCTGGAAGAGGCTCCAATGATAGCAATCACTTTCGGGTTAAATAGTTTACTTAACTTTTTCGTAATCATCTCATCTCCTTATCTATTTTTTTAAATTGATTTCCAGTATTTTCTCAGGGATTGAATAACCAGGCTTTTTCTTCCTTCATATTCGTAATATACCTGGATCATGGAGTCAGTTTCAGGTTCTTTATAGCGCAATGGACGGTTATTGATACCGTCAATGAAGTTAAAAAGGCAATCTGAGAAGACTTTAATATTATATCCGCCCTCCAAAGAGGCAAAGATATTATCAAAATTGGCAGACATGATCTTACCTATATTGTGATAGGTATTTGCGCTTATACGCAGATCTGTGAGCATATCAAACTGATGTGAATCAAATCCTGCCGAAAGTGCAACCACATCAGGATCAAATTCTTTTGCAATGGGAAGGAAGGTTTCTATGGCATCCATAAATATCTCATCACCGCTATTGGCCGGCAGAGGAACATTGATAGTGTAGCCTTTGCCTTCACCTTCACCAATTTCATCAGCATCACCACCACCTGGAAAAAAGGGAAACTGGTGAATTGACCAGAACATCACTTTATTTGAGTTATAAAAGAAATCACAAGTACCATCACCAAAGTGACCATCAAAATCAAATATTAATACTTTTTTACCTTCATTCACCAGATTCTGAGCAGCTATGGCAATATTATTAAAAAGACAAAATCCGCTGGAACGGTCAGGATGAGCATGGTGCCCTGGAGGGCGAGTGAGGGCAAAGCCATTACTATGCGACGCCATAATAGCCGCTCCCACAGCATGTGTGGCTGCATTAAAACTCTCAGGAGATACTATTGTGTCTATATCAAGATATCCACCTTTCAAGCAGGCTTGCCTGATATACTCGACGTATTCAGGAGTGTGAACAAGTTGCAGATATTTTTCACCATTAATAATTTCCTGTTCCGGCAGATCAGCTAAAGTGCTTAACCTTTTCTTATTTTCGGGATACATTCCTGTATCATGTTCCAGAAATACGGGATTATAAATTAAATGCAAAATCTACTCCAATATTTGACGATTTTATAGTTATAGTCAGGTATCTATACATTTGCCTGTCTGGCTTCTTAAACACATATCACAGCCTCCAGCATTTACTTTAATGCCTATATTTACCCGGTAATAATTACTCTCATTCTTAGCCGAAACAGCATCTTTTGCTGCCCGGAATTGTTAACATTATGACCAATCACTTCATGTCAAGTAAATTTGCTTAGGATATATACTCGGAAATTACCTGTATTGTAAGCTATCTCATAAGTGTTATATATTAAAGGTTTTAAGAATAAATATTATAAGCATCTAATAAATTGTTATTAAACAATAGTATAATTTTTCTGAGTTTGGATAAATACAACGAGTTATAAAGAAACACATTTTGCACCGGTGTTTAGGGGAGGGTGGTGGTTTTTGGTATCAATCCCTGGTAGTCACTTCGTGCCAATCTGAGGTTATTATTGTAAATCCATTTCAGAGATAAAACAATTAATAGATTTAACAGTCTCCCTTTAATTCAATATATAGTCTCGAAAATTTTCTTGACAGATTCAATCAACAATTACTATCTTAGACAAGTATTTAATTGAAGGATATTTTTATATTGATGTTTCTGTCAAAATTTTAGAAAGTAAGTAAATGAATATATTCAAAGTATCTAAAAAAGGAAAAGGAGATTTCAATGAAAAAACTACTAATTGTTTTTACCATGTTACTATTAATCAGTTTAACCTATGCTGAAAGCCTTGGAAGTTCTGGAAGAAATTATACTGAAATGGAAAAACATTTTGGTTTTAAGGGAGGAACAAATTTTTCAATAATAAAATCTGATGGATGGCCAGATGCAAAAAGCAATATTGGATTTAGCGGTGGATTCTTCTATGAAATTCAATATTCTGAAAAATTGTCCTTTCAACCAGAGTTACTGTTTTCTATGAAAGGCTGGAATAGAGAATACGTTTCTTATGACGAAGATCAAACTTTTTTAGGAGAAGTGAAGTATCGTGAGAATTTCAACTATATAGAAATACCTGTATTAGGGAAACTCAAATTATTCTCTCAAGATAACATTGCACTTTATGCTTTGGCAGGTCCTTGCTTCGGGATTAATATAAGCTCTTCAAATCATTATGATCCTTACTATGAAGATGATCATCATTGGGAAATGGATGAGATCAATGTTTTTGAATTTAGTATGATTCCAGGTGCAATTCTTGAATTCAAAGATAAATACATCTTCGAAATTCGGAATTCTTATGGGCTAACTAATATTTATAAAGGAGACGGCTCTATAGCTAAAAATTCTGTATTTTCAATCTTGTTTGGAGTAAAATACTAATTTCAAGTAAAAGTTTACTTGGTTTCATCGTATACGAAAATCTGGTATTGCCTTAGTTAACTGGCAATACCAGATAAAATTAATGAAAAATAAATTCTCTTAGAATGAGTATCTTAGGGAACTTCCTATTTTAAAATCATAATATGAAAATGTTTTTTTACCGGATACTATTTCATCCCAATAATCATACTCTTCCATCGAATTTGCAAAACCCGAAAACATTCCAAACAAATCTAAAGATAAGTCTTTTTTTAACTTAAATTCTGTGCCTAAGGTAATACCTAGCTCAGTTGCAGGAGTTTTATCATAAATTCTATTACCTTCAAAATCATAAGTCAACTCATATTCAGGAATACTTTGAACAAAAAAGCCTCCTCTTACAACTTTATTTTTCACACAAGTTTCTAAACCTGCTCTTAAAGAAAACCCCCCACCTGAATTCTCAAATCTATCTCCCAAGGAATATTCCCCATATCTCCTGGTAATATATTCTGCAAATATGGTATGATCTTCATCTGGTTGGATTTTAAGAGCTAAACCAAATTCTGCTGGTACTTCTATACTTTCATGACCATAATCAGATTCTGATTCAAGGGTAAAATTACTTCGTATTCTTAAACCTACAGTATATTTTTCATTGAATATATAATTACCACTAAACGTTACGAATGTAGCTGAAGTAGTAGCATCTCCTTCATAACCGGTATGTCCATCTTCTATGATTTCTGAACTGCCAGAACTTAAAAATGGAACACTTAGTGATATTCCTCCAGAAAGTTTATCCAGGTATTTACACCCTGCCCCAAAAACCAGTGTATTCAATCCGCCATGATTATTTATTTTTAAATCACTTTCTTCAATACGATAATTGCTTCCATAATCATAATAAGCCCGATAGCCAATTCCAAGACCGATTTTATAGTTTTGGGAATTGTGCAGTTTATATGGCATACCATAAGAAATTCCATGAAATTTTAAATGGATATTTTTATTAATATCATAAGTATCAGAATAACCATCGTAATCTATTTCATCTATTTTAATTTTACCAAATTTAATTCTCGTATTCAAGCATGCTTCTTTATGCTCAAGGTCACTTAACATTGCAGGATTGTTGAATATAAAATTTGCTCCCTGAGAAGATAGTATTGATGTCCTGCCTAATGCTTCAGATCTGGCATCAATAACTTCAGGTTCCAAATCGTTATAGTATGAACCAGATAAGACTAATGTCAGTAATAATGTAATAAATACAATAATAGCTTTCATTCTTCCTCCATAAATTAAGATTAGATATAAGCAATATAAGTAATATAGATGAAATGTCGTCAATAAAAAAAATACTCTATTTTTATAATTCTAATTTTATTGTCACTTTCACTAAAGTATTTTATCAATCAATAGTATATCATCTCGTTGAAAACTGCATTGCTTACTCAAGCTAAGATTTATGGACTTAATGGATAATCTTATTAGTCGTAACTTTTCCTTGTGGTTTCATCCGTCAGGGTGTGTTTGATGATATTTTGCCATTCGGGTGTGTTCCAGCAATCAAGCTGAGAGTGCATATTGAGGTATTTTTGTGGTATGGGGTGGGTGCCATATACTACTTTGATTTCGAAGCGTTTTTCCAGAAAGTCTTTGAAAGTTGTGATATATGGGCAGGGTGGGTAGCCGACTATCATTCCCGTTGCCAGATGGATAACCTCTGCACCATTAGCGATCATTTCACCAACGGCATATTCAATATTTCCGCCAGGGCAGCCATCACATGTAGTGTAGCCAACAAGTTCCGGAGCAGTTTCATAAATGCAAAAGGCACCTTCTCTGTTTTTAAGAGCTCTCAGACATTTTCCACCAGCACATCTGCGATATCTATCACAGATAATAATTCCAATTTTAATTACATTTGCCATATTATTAATTTCACTTTATTTTTTTTTACTAAGGCTCTTATAGAATCTGATTATAAAATAGATCAAACTTAAATAGCTGAAAAGAATCAAAATTATACTCGGCAAAATCAGATAGTGTCTGCGAAGATCAAGGAATATTACCGCATTTGTGGTATAATAATAATTATTCAGCATATTGATGGAGCGTAGAATGAAAGAGATTATTGTTCCTCCCAAACCCCAGAGAACCGGTTTGCAGAGTTTTAATGTTTTATTTTTGCACAAGTAATAAGCAAAGTTCATGAAGAATATTACAATTATAAAACCATATACCCAGGTTACCATAGTCACTATATATCTGCCAGATATTGAATGGTCCATGGGAATTGACAGAAGACTGGAAAAGCCATTTAAGGCATTGATCAGCAGGATAGACAGAGAACCCAGAAAGGCTGCTACAGTACTATTCATCAGAGAAAATTCATCATCATGGATATATTCTTTTAATAATATGAGAAAGAATAGGGTGATTCCCAGATTTGAGATAAAATTCAATGATAGTTCAACAATCATCCAGGTTTCACTGTAATTTATGGCAGGAAATATTGTGCCGATAGCGCGCATAATAAAAAAATAACTGTATCCCAAAAGAGCATATAGCGTGATATTCTTCAAATTCATAATAACCCCTCTGTCAATTAAATTCACTCAATGAAAATCTCTGTTAAAATTAATTAGTATCTGGCTGTAGGGTGTCAAGTTAAAATTCAATCAGCAAGTTTTTGCCAATGATGTTATTATAGTTGGTATAGCAGCAGATAATTAGTTTGACTTATGTTTGCAAGGTGGGATATATTGCCTGCAAAGGAGTATGTATGGAATTATCTGATTTGATACTCAGTAGGCATAGTGTGCGGGATTTTTCTGAAGAGGCATTAACTGATGAGGAACTGGATACAATTCTGGAAGCAGGGCGGCAGGCTCCTTCTGCTCAGAATAAGCAATGCTGGCGCTATATAGTGTTGAAAGACAAGGACAATATTAAGCGATTTTCCAGACATATTGGTCTTGTGGGAACGGTTAATTTTTTCATTGCCAAAGCCCCAGTGGTGATAATTGCCTGTGCTGATCCCAAAAAGTCTGTAAAAATGAATGGTCAGGATTATTACCTGGTGGATACAGCGATCTCATTTCAGCAGATGATGCTGGCTGCTTGGGGGATGGGGATAGGCAGTTGCTGGCTGGCAGCTTTTAATGAGAATCAGGTGCGGAAATATCTGAGTATTCCTGATAATATTCGCGTGGTAGGTCTGAGTCCTTTTGGTTATCCTAAGGATAAAAAGGGTTTATATAGTAAGTTTTTAAAGACTTTTGCCGGCAGCAGTAAACGAATGGACAAAGAACAAATTATAAAATATGAAAAATGGGAAGCAAAATTATGAAAAAGAGAGTTTTTTTATTTTTAATTATTATTACCGTAATCTATTTAGGAGCTGAGATATTTACAGATCAGGACAGGATGGTGCTGGAGAGTGCTTTGAAACGCAGTGGTCTGGAGCTTAATTCCTTGAATTTCCTCAAGGACTGGTCGAGTGGTACAAAGTTCAAAATCCCTCAGATGCTGAAAGTGTTGAATAATCCTTTAGAATATCCGGTATTTGTAGATAAGCTGGCAGAGAAGATGACCACAAGAGAAAGGAAAGACCTTTTATGTAATATAATGCCCGTACTTGCCTGGGAGGATGAATTTGTAGAGGATGATTATGCCGAATTATATAAATCCAGCAGGAAGGAATATGAATATTATTATCTGGTCAATGTGAATGGAGTGAATGGTTTATTTGGTTATGTGGAAAAGGTTTGGGATGAGAGCGAAGTCTGGCGGCAGCAGGCATTTGCAGGATGTGAATCAGAGGATATGGAGCTTTGGCAATATCTGAGCACAAGTTTGTGGAGCGAACCTGAAGATTCACTGGAATATAATGCTTATTATGAAAAATATGGGATAGTTGATACAATGAGCGTAGATTCTGACAGTCTGATAGCAATGATAGAACGATTAGATATGGGTGCATTATTCAAATCAGTAATCATTAATAGAGCCGGATTTGAAGTGATGCAGCATTATTTGCAGAATTGGACAGGAGATGAGCTTGAAGCGCGGGAATATAAGTCAAAATATGGCTTGATGCGGATAGGCAGCAGCAGCTCTGATCTGGTTGAGGGTAATTATTGTTTTATTTATGATGCAGGTGGAGATGATACTTATCTGGGCAGGCTGGAAACAGACTGGGCAAAGCAGCCCTATTTCTGGAGTCTGGATATTAGTGGTGATGATTATTATCATAATGAGGAGATAGCAGGACTTGTGAGTGCCAAAGGTGGTATAGGGATTTTGAGTGATTTGGATGGGGACGATGTTTATAGCGGGGCGGATTATTCAGTATCTGCTATTTGCGGATATGCTGAGTTATGGGATATAACGGGAGATGATACTTATAAATTTGGACTTCACAGTGGGGGAGCTGCAACTTTTGGAATCTCGCTACTTATCGATGAAGAGGGCAGGGATAGCTATCGTGTAACGCAATATGGAGAAGGTTTTGGCAGTACACTTGGATTCGGTGCGATAATAGATTATGCCGGTTTTGATAATTATTATGCGGGAGGGAAATATCTGCATGTACCTCTGGCACCGTTGGACTACCGGTCACTATCTCAGGGATTCGGCTTTGGGATGCGTCCTGATCTGGCTGGTGGGATCGGGATGATCTATGATGAAGACGGCAATGATAATTATACGGGAGGAGTATATTCTCAGGCAGTAGCCTACTGGTATGCTTTAGGAATAATTTATGACAAGCAGGGATATGATTATTATGATTCAGTATATTATCCGCAAGGCAGTGGAATCCATCTGGCAGCGGGATTATTATATGATGGCGGGGGAGAAGATCATTATTACAGCAAGCATGGACCCGGACAGGGAGCTGCTCATGACTGGGCAGTGGGCTTTTTGATCGACCGCAGCGGGAATGACCATTATTCCGTAGAAGGTGGTAATGGAGTAGCGCTAACGAACTCTGTGACGATATTTCTGGATGGTTCGGGAGATGACAGTTATCAGCGCAAAGAAGTTAATAATTACGGTTACAGCAGAGTGGCACGAGGAACAGGAGGGATAGGAGTATTTCTGGATACTGGAGGTAATGACACCTATCCCGTGGAAGAGTGCGCAAATGACAGCTTCTGGAGCCGAGGATATTATGGGATAGGACTTGATACACTTTTGGTGGTGGAAGAGGCAGAAGTGAAGAAGATGGCTGAGGAGCAGGCAGCAGAAGTGGATAGTCTGGCAGCTATAGAAGAAATCTATCAATTGGCAGCAGGCTGGGGAGTGGGCAGTAATCAGCAGACCGTGAAACGGGCGGGTGAGATACTACTTAGCAGAGAAGATGAAGCAGCAGTATATATAGCAGAAAATGAGCTTGGGACAAAAAGTGGACTTGCCTATCGAGCGATCAGTGAATTTAATAAACACAGCGATAAATTGACTTCCTATGCGATAGAGCAGCTTTCAAATGAAGACAGCCTGGTGGCAAAGCACTGCATCAGCTTGATAGGAGAGCTAAAGGATTCCACTTATATTGAGTATTTTAAGCCATTTTTGCAGGAAGATAAATACACGAACAGCGTGCTGGGAGCATTAGGGGATATCAACTGCCTTGAGAGCGTGGAGATATTAAGCGAATATTGCCAGGCTGATGATGAGAAGCAGAGAGTGGTGACGGCACGAAGTCTACTTTCGCTGGACAGAGAAGACAGCAAAGCATTATTTATTAAGATGGCAGATGATGAATCCTTTATCATCCGCACCATGGTGAAAATATATCAGGATAAGCAGAAATGAGCATTTTACGCAGAAAGACGCGAGCGCTAAGATTAGGTGATGTGGGTGTGGGGGGGGATTATCCTATCACCATACAATCCATGACCAATACGCCTACAGCCGATGTGCAGGCAACAGTGAGACAAATCAGGGAATTGCAGGCAGCAGGCTGTGAGATCATCAGGGTAACAGTTAATCATCAGGAAGCGGCAGATGCGCTGCCAGAGATAATTTCTTCCATTTCCATACCAATAATCGCTGATATACATTTTGATCATAAACTGGCACTTGCAGCGATCAATGCGGGCGTAGATGGTCTGCGGCTTAATCCGGGAAATATCGGGAGCGAGAGGAAGGTGCAGGAAGTGGTGGCAGCAGCGCGCGAACGCAAAATTCCAATCCGGATAGGAGTAAATACAGGTTCAATGGATAAGGAGATATATCAGCGATATGGTGTGACTGCCGAGGGACTGGTGGAAAGTGCACTTAAGCATGTGCATATTTTGGAGCAGGCTGGATATGAGGAGATGAAGATTTCTGTGAAGGCATCAAGTGTTCCTTTGATGCTGGCAAGCTATCGATTACTCTCTAAGAGAGTGGATTATCCACTGCATCTGGGAGTAACAGAAGCGGGGACAATGCTGCGTGGAACTATCAAAAGTGCCATGGGAATAGGTATTTTGCTGGAAGAGGGGATAGGTGACACGATAAGAGTGAGCCTTACCTCTGATCCGGTGGATGAAGTGAATGTGGGAAGGCAGATATTGCAGGCACTGGGCTTGCGCAAGGGACTGGAGGTGATCTCATGTCCCACCTGTGGCAGAACAGAGATCGACCTGGTGAAAATAGCTGAAGAAGTGGAAGCAGGACTGGCAGAATACCGGGATAAGGATTTGCGGGTGGCAGTAATGGGCTGCATCGTAAATGGACCTGGTGAGGCCAAAGAAGCAGATTTCGGGCTTGCAGGCGGAAAAGGTGAAGGGATACTTTTTTGCAAGGGTGAGATAGTGAAGAAGGTGCCGGAAGAATCACTTGTGGCAGAGCTATTACAATTAGTCCGCTCTCAAATAGATTAGATGAAGATAATTTTTTTAGGTATCGCTTTTATTATCATGCTCTCATTATCAGCCATGGAGATCGTGGATTTAGAATTTGAGGGTAATAATATCTGCAGCAGAGAAGAATTAGAAGCGGTGATGATCTCATATCAGGGTATGGAATATGATCAGCAGATCCTGCTGGAAGATATGAAAAGAATAGCAGCTTTATATGAGCAGAAGGGATATTATCTGGCTAAGATAGGACAGCCGGAAGTGATACCATTATCTCAGGCTGAAGTGAGTATTAAAGTAAGGATCGAGGAAGGAAGTGATCTACAGGTTTTCAAAGTGACATTTACAGGTAATAATTATATTACTACCGATAAATTACTTGATGAGATAAAGGCTCCTCTGATCTTTTTGCGGGATCTACCTCAATACATGACTGAGCTGATAGCATATTATAATCAGCAGAGTTTTTATTTTGCTCAGGCAGTTGTAGATGAGATCGTGCTGCATGAGGATCAGGTTGAGATCAGGATTAGCATTGATGAAGGGGAATATTGCAGATTCCAGAAAAGCATAGTTCAAGGTAATAAAGTAACCCGAAGAAAAACAATATTGCAGTTAAGCAGACTTAATGGACTGGAAACTCCCTCACTATATCAACTTAAACAGGCGGAACAGAATATACTTTCCCGACCCTATATAAAGACCTGCCGGATATTACCGATGAATTCTTCCACGCTGCTTTATGATGTTACTGAAGGCAATATGACAGCTTTTTCAGGTGTGGTGGGATATGATAACGGAAAAGATAATGAGGGCAGATTTACGGGATATATGGACGTGAATTTTGAGAATCTTTGGGGAACAGACCGTAGTGTGGGATTCTATTGGGAGAACAGGCAGGAGCAGCATTCGGCAATAGAGCTTAATTATCATGAAAGTGGTTGGGATTATCCTTTGGGAGCGGATATCAAATTATATCGCGAAGAGATGGACAGTACCTGGATAGAAGTTAGCTATGATCTTGAATTATACTGGTTTGATCTTTTTAATCAGGCTGGAATTTATTTGGAGAAGCAGGATATCTATGCGGGATCCAGGCGTCCTGTTATCATTGATGAAACTGCTTTCAGCAAGGCAGGGGTATTCTGGAAGTATTCTAATCTCGATCATCCGAGGAATCCCAGGACTGGTTATACCTGGGCAATTAAATATTATTATATCTGGAGCAGGACAGATGAAGAGAATTCTGGCAGGCAGGCAGCAGAGACAAATTACCAGAAACTTATCCCGATAAAGGGCCGGTGGCTGGGGAGTGTGGAGATAAATTATAACTTGATAGAAAATAAAGGACTAACAGAATTTGACAAGTTTGAGGTGGGAGGAGTAAATAGCATCAGGGGATTTCTGGAGAAGCAATTTTCAGGATATCGAGTTGGCTGGATGAACCTGGAATTAAGATATATATTGAGCGATGAAGCGAGATTATCAATAAATGCTGATATAGGTAATATTGAGAGTCAGGAAAACGAGAATGAAACTATTTACAGCATAGGTTGCGGATTGAGGACTCACACGCCACTGGGTCAATTGATCCTTGATTTTGCTGTGCCGAATGATGTTCATGGTTTCAAGAATCCCCTGGAGGGGATAGTTCATTTTGGACTGGAAACACGATTTTGAAGGGAATAAAGGTGTGATCATGGAAATGTTAATTAAAAGAGTTATTAAATTAAAATCATTAAAAAAGGAGTTATGATGGAACGGAGTTCTACGATGAGGGTAGGAGTTTATGTAGATGTGTCAAATATTGCTC
Source organism: Candidatus Stygibacter australis (assembly GCA_030765845.1). Taxonomy (NCBI): domain Bacteria; kingdom Pseudomonadati; phylum Candidatus Cloacimonadota; class Cloacimonadia (SeqCode); order Cloacimonadales (SeqCode); genus Candidatus Stygibacter; species Candidatus Stygibacter australis. Next base: position 9,955 of record JAVCDJ010000135.1, on the reverse strand, counting down.
AGAATGGTGGATATGGGATGCAATATGACATATTGCGGTTATTTGCCTGCAGGAATAATGGTGAGGCGATCAGATTAAATGCCTATGTGGCTTTTGATGTTGAGCAGGCAAAAACTAATTATGAATACAGACAAAAATCATATAGTTTTCATTCAGTATTGAGGGATTTTGGTTATAAAGTGATAGTGAAAGCGGTTCGCTGGTTTACTGATGAGCATGGCAATCGATTTGGCAAGGCAAATGCTGATCTTGATATGGCTGTGGATGCACTATTGCAATCTGAACGTCTTGATAGTGTACTTTTGATAACGGGGGATGGAGATTTTGTGCAGGTAGTGAGAGCTTTGCAGAATAAAGGCTGCCGGGTGGAAGCCCTTGCTTTTAAAAACGTAGCCCACTCATTGAGGAATGAGACTGATATGTTCACTTCCGGATATCTGGTTCCGGGATTATTACCTTATTTGCAGACAGAACCAGAAAGCTCTTTGGAAAGAGGTATCTGCTATTCATTTCATAATGATAAAAAATTTGGTTTTCTGCGTTTCATGAGAAGGATGGATGGTAATCTTTGGATCACTGATTCCCGCAAAAAAGAATCACCCTATGAAACGGCATTTGTGCATGCTTCTCAATTCCCTCCAGATATTGATTGGAATACACTGCCCAGCCGGGATCTGATCTTTGAATTTGAAAAACGCTGGATAGAGGAGAAGAAGGGCTGGCAGGCAGAAAACCTGAAGCTTATTTATTCTTATCGGTAATGGCAGCCAGATATTGTCTGATAGATATTGGAACTAATAATGTTCTATTACTGCTGGTAGAAGTAGATACCGGCAGTGATCATGTTATTGATAGATTGAATAGGATATCCGCCCTGGCAAAGGGGATGCGAGACGGTAATCTTAGTCAAGATGGAATTGACAGAGTGAAGATCATCCTTAAGGAATATATGACAATTGCAGATAAATATAATGCCAAACCAGTTCTGATAGGCACCAGTGCATTACGGCAGGCAGAAAATAGATATTTACTGGAGGACTGGATAAATCAGGAATATTCTATTCCACTAAGATTGATCTCGGGAAGTGAAGAAGCCAGATTTAATGGTATTGCCAATATTAATGAATTTACCGCTGAAAATCTATTATTATTCGATATTGGGGGTGGCAGTACTGAATTTACTTTGATAATTGAAGGTAAGGTAAGTGAGTGCCAGTCAATTGATCTGGGGATCCGGAGATTCCATAACAGGTTTGGTGATAATGCCTTCAAAGAAATCAATTATATAAGAAATAAGCTTGAGAAGATCAATATCGAAATACCTTCTGATGCGGTATTGATAGGAATTGGTGGAACGGTGACCTCACTGGCTGCGATGCTGCAGAATATGACTGTGTATGATGAGCATAAAGTTCATAAATATCAGATCATGAGAGATGATCTTAACGAATTATTAGATGAGATTTCTGATTGCCCTGAGCAAAAGATATTAGAGAGGATCGCCTTTAATCCACTAAGTAAAGCATTGCTAATGGCTGGAGGAATAATTGTGAGAGAAATCATTGCCCATTTTAATGCTTCAGATTTCTTTGTCTCAGACCGGACATGGCAGTATGGAGTACTGAAAGAAATAATCACCGGGAGATACAAAGTATGATAGAAAATAATAGAAAAGTTTTGGATGTAAAAGGGCAAAAGATTGGTGGTGACTGGTTTACCATAATTGCAGGACCTTGTACAATTGAAAATTATGAAGACCTTTATCGGGTTGCCAGTTTTATCAGAAAGCTGGGTGTGAGGATGTTCCGGGGCGGCGCTTATAAAATGAGAACTTCTCCTTATTCCTTTCAGGGACTTGGTGAGGAAGGTTTGCAGATAATCAAAAAAGTAGCTGATGAACTGGATATGATCTCTGTTTCTGAAGTAGTATCTGTGGAAGATGTCCAGAAGATGACTGAATATATAGACATCTTGCAGGTGGGCACTCGCAACATGCACAATTACAGACTGCTGAAGAAACTTGGCAGTATTAATAAACCTGTGATCTTGAAACGCGGTATGTGCAGCACTTATGAAGAGTGGCTGCTGGCAGCTGAGCATATAAAAGCGGCTGGGAATGATCAGATCATCCTCTGTGAACGAGGGATCAGAACTTATGACAGCAAATATTCAAGAAATACTCTTGATATCTCTGCCGTTAGCATCTGTCAGCAGTTATCACCCTATCCAGTTATCATTGATCCATCGCACAGTGGTGGGAGACGGGATTTGGTGAAGTCATTATCCTGGGCAGCAGCAGCTGCGGGAGCAGATGGTATCATCCTGGAAACGCACTTTCAGCCAGACGAGACAGTGTGTGACAGCCAGCAGACAATTAATTTCAAAGCATTTGAACAGATCATAAGCAAACTGCCGGTTCTGGCAGCTTTGTGGAATAAAAAAATCCAGAGGTAAGAATGAAAAAAATTCTCATATTGTGCCTGATAATGATTTTAGGATATACCTTAACAGCTGGAGCATCCCGGATGAAAGTTGGAATAAGTGATTACAGTCCACTGTTAAAAGAATTCAGTACAAAACATGGTATTTACAGATTCAACGGAAGGTTTGATTTACTTAATCTCTCATCCAGACTGGGACTTGGTGCTGCCATGAATATCAGCTTTAAAAGTGATAATAAAGATTTAGATTACGTAAATAATTATGATCTTTATGCTCATAATTTTTTCGGTAATGAATCATCTGATGGCAGCTATATGGTATATGGAATATTGATGGGGATGCGACTTAATGTGGTAAAAGTTCAAAACGAAAATTACTTTGATAAAGTCATATATACAAACTGGAGTTTTTTAATAGGAGCTTTGATTTCGCGAAATGACTGGGGTACTGAAATAATGCTCTCGCAGAGCCAGGATGACAAATGGAAATTTGATTTCACGACAAAATATCAGCTTTCGAGCAGGTATTATATGGAACTTGGATATTGTGGTGTGGGTCCTGTAGATGAGGTACAAGAAGAATTTTCACTTACATTAGGTAGAGAATTTTTTAGTAACTGATGAATACATCCCGTAGTATTGTGGAAGCTGCTCTCAAATTTGAAAGTCCCCGGCGGCTTCCTCGAGACCTTTGGCTTTTACCAATAGCGGTTCATCTTTATCCAGAAACGATTAAGTATTTGAATAATAAATTCCCCAGTGATTTCACTTCTCCTGATTACTTTTATCCTCCCTCAGAACAGGCAAAGGGTGATCCATACAAAAAGGGTACATATATAGACGAATGGGGCTGCGGATTTGAAAATATTCGCGATGGAATCATAGGTGAAGTGAGAAAACCGCTTCTGAATGATATCAGTGACTGGAATATGATCAAACCTCCTTATGAACAATTACCCGAAGGTGAACAGCTACAGAAAGCTTATGACCATATTGCCCGATTTTATGAAAAGACTGACTTGTTCGTAAAAGCCAATATATGTCCCAGACCCTGGGAGCGTTACCAGTTTATTAGAGGTTCGCAAAATTCATATCTTGATATTCTTTTCCCTGATCTTGGTTTTCGGCAGTTACTGCAAAAAATAAATGATTTCTATCTGAAAGAGCTGGAAATCTGGGCTCACAGTGAAGTAGATGCTATTGGATTTATGGATGACTGGGGTGCCCAGAACTCGCTTCTGATCGACCCGGAGATGTGGCGTTATTACTTTAAGCCTATCTATAAGCAATATTGTGATATGGCACATGCTGAGGGGAAATTTGTATTTATGCATTCAGATGGCTATATTCAGGATATTTTACCTGATCTGATTGAGATCGGGGTTGATGCGCTTAATTCCCAATTATTCTGCATGGACCTGGATAAAGTTGCTCAGATAGGAAAAGGCAAAATAACTTTCTGGGGAGAGATAGATAGGCAGCATATTTTGCCCGATCATGATCCTCAGGCAGGGATCAATGCTGTTCACACAATAGCAGAAAAATTATATCTTCCTACGGGTGGGATAATTGCTCAGCTGGAGTTTGGGGCTGGTGCTAATCCTGAGACTGTGAAAGCTGTTTACGCGGAATGGGATAAATTCAGACTATAAAAATATTAAAATCCATTTTTCAATTGCATATCCAGATCAGACATGTTTTTATCAATATAAATAGATAACTCACTGAATTGTGGTTTTCCTGTTGTAGGCCTTGGTAGTCCATAGATATGCCAGGATTCTCTGGGAACAACAAGTATCTTGTCCAGTTTATCATTCTCATTTTTATCCTGAAAGGCAAAAATCAAGTATTCCCCGGCAGGGATATCAGTTATAATATAGTCAACGTAACTTCGTTCTCTATCGAGATTAGTTAATTCCTTTACAAAAAAATACTTAGCCGGTAATTCTTCCTCAAATTCTATTTGGGTTAGGCAGGTTACTGTGACAGTGACATTTTTTGAAAAAGACACTCTACCCTGAATGTTAAAAGTGGAATCGGGGACAGCATCATCAGCAAAAAGCATAAAAACAGCATATAGTAATATCAAAAGAATAATAATTTTCATTAATCTTTTATTTAAGGGTAAGTGGATTAATATAAGTCGTGATTCTGGACTAAACTATCAAGAGTTTTCTTGGCTTCAGGCACATTCTGATGAAATTTCTCGACCATCTCACAAGGATAAAGAACACATTCTCCACAATTACTAATGTGTTTAATAATCGCACATAGTCGGGTTTTGCATTCTTCACAATGCGAGATTTTGATTCCTTCCTCCATACAGCCGGAACAATTAATAGCTTCTGGCGGTATTTCTGCACCGAACTGTTCACTCCATTCCAGGGATGCTTTCAGGCGTAATTCATCGTCGTCATTAAGAAGAGCCAGATAAGCTGGACACTCTGAACATATAAGTCCACAGGCGGCAATAATCCTTTCCATTGATTACCTCCAAATTATTAACCATAAAAATAAATTATGTCCAAAAGAAGTCAAGAAAAATAGATTTTCATGTTAAATTACTTCGCCTGTGTTGCATGGATTCTCATTTTTTTTTAAGAGGTAATTCAATATAAAACGTTACTCCTTCCTGAGTGTTTTGAAAATATATTTTTCCTTTGAAGCGATCTTCTATAATAGTTTGACAGATGTTCAAACCAAGCCCAGTACCCTTTTCACCTTTTGAACTCACATAAGCTTCAAATATCTTATCACTCAATTCTTCCGGTATTGGTCCACCATTATTATAAAAAGAGACCAGGTAATGTTCTGGTTTCTTCTCCAGAGATATTTTAATTACAGGCTGGGGAATATTTTCTTCTTTGAAGGCATCACGAGCATTATTGATCAGGTTAAGAAATACCTGGATAAGTTCATTTTGTGAGCCGTGAAGAGCAAAATCTTTTTTCAGATCAGTTTTAACTGACACATTTTCTATATCAAGAGCATAGCTTAGCAATGATACTGTTCCTTTGATTGCGTCAGATGCCATAAAGTCAATATTATTCTGTTCTTTAAAGAAATTCCTGAAATCGTTCATGGTCTGGGACAGATACTGGATAAGATCATCTATCATCTTGGCTTTTTCATTGATGAAATCTTCTGTAAGTTCATTGAAATGATAGGCATCTTTGATACTGAATACCATACTATTAATGATATTAAGCGGTTGCTTCCACTGGTGGGCGATAATGGCAATCATCTCACCGATAGATGCCAGTCTATGATGAGCAGCCAGCAAGTCGTCTTTTTTATTTATAGTATTAAAGGCACTTCTAAGCTCAATTTCCAGTTCTTTATCTTTGGTTATTAATTTCTCCATTGTTGCCTGAAGCTTCTCATTTTGCTCAGCAAAAAGAGTATTCCTTTCTTCCAGCATCAGGCTTTTTTCTTTATAGAGATTGATCTGGTGCTGAGCTTCAAATTCATCAATTTGCTTAAGATTATCAACTTCATTAAATTGTGCTTTGGCAGTCAGCAGCTTTTCGTAATGTACAACCAGATTCTGCAGATTATCAGTTAGTTTATAATATTTTATACTGGTTTCATAAAAGGTAATTTGCTCTATAATTTCCTTCTGAGGAGCAATTTCTTTTGCTTTTTGCAGATACTCAAGTGCTTTTTCCGGTTCATTAAGCTCAATGTAAATAGTAACAAGAGCGCAAATATTGCGAATGATATCCTGCTCTATTCCATTTGCCAGTTTAAGCTCTAATGCCTCCTGAATATAGATCACTGCCTCGGTTAACTGATTAGTTATATGGCAAATATTCCCTAAATTCAAAAGAATTAGTGTCCGTAATACTATCTCCTTCTCAGGTACTTTTAACATGAGATCATGAAAAATATCCCAGGCTTTGGCATAATCTTTCTTCAAGACATGGATTGTCCCGATATTCTGAAGAAGTATGAAATAATTATCTGGACGAGAATCTTTCACTAACGGTAACGCCTTCTGGTAATATTCATAGGCTTTGTCCAGGTTATTTAATTTTTGATATATATTGCCTAATCCGTTGTAGCAGGAAGACACATCCTGAGAATGTTGCTCGGGATTAAGAAATTCAAGTGCTTTAGTTAAATATTGAGCTGCTTCAGTATATTTACCATCTTTTCGGGATATTCGGTATTTATGGATATATGCCCTACCCACTGCCTGATTATTTTCCAACTCTAAACCGCGCTGGATAAGAAGATCAATCCACTTAAGCAGTCCAGTCTCCGTTTGATAATTATGACTGATATTGCAGATTTCATGCAGAGCTTTCAATTCCAACTCAGGCAGCTGAAATTTAACTGCATCTTGATATACAGACATCGCCAGTTCAAAGCTGAACTGAGGATCTGAAGTTCGTTTTTGAAAAGCAAGTTCCAATTGCAAATTCTGTTTCTCTGGAAGTTCAGCAATTTCTATCTGCTTTAACAGCTCTTTGTTTTCATCCATATTATCCTCTATCTCTTTTGAGTAGAATTAAGTAAATCTGATTTATCGTCAACAAATTCCTTTATAAATATGATTAATTAGTTATATTTCTCAGTTAGAACCAGATTATCATAGATTAGAGACAAAAAGGTAATTATTAACACAGGATAACCCTTGTCTTCACCAGGAAAAGATTTTTTTAATCACCTCATTACATTTAATCTAATTTTCCATTAATTAAGGATAAGCAGCTTGCTGGCTGCCAGGCATTTGCCATCCACATTTAGGGTATAAAGATAAATTCCTGCTGCTACCAGTTTGGCTTGCATATTGCGGCAGTTCCATACTTTACTGTAATACTGACTGCCAGGATCTTTGCCATCCTGCAGTCCTGCTTTCTGAGCTAGTCCAGTGAGATTATTATCCAAAACCAGTTTACGTACTCTTTGACCCTTCAGATTATAAATATTGATCTCTGGATTGCTGGAAGGAATTTCCGGTAAAGAGAATTCCAGAAAGACAAAACTGCGACCGGTACTGAGCTGCACCGGATTTGGATAGCTGCTAATGTATATGCCTGCAGGAGGGGTAATTTCCCCGGAAGTATTGCCCACAAGGGGACCATCATACTCATAACAGCCTAAATCGATTATGCCATTCCAGATGCGCTGGTTACCTGCCAAATCTAATGGCGGCAGATTCATTCCCAGTGTGTCCGGTGAACCAGCATCAATGCACGGTGAAAGCCCACTGAGTTGGTAGTAGCCAGGATATTCTGCATTCCAGCCCGGTTCTTCATCTCCAATAAAACGAGGTGCTTCACCTATGATCACATCACTTATATTGATTATGGTGGAATCTGCAGCGTGAATACCAGTAGCAAAGAGAGTATTGGTAATATCCGAGCCATAATGTTCGCCATAATAATCAATATTTGTGAACCTGATATCACACCAGCTCTCCGGATGATAAAAAATACAGTTTCTAACATCCAGCTTACCCTTACAATCTGCGAATGAACTATATCCATTATAGTTATTAGCAAAGGTGCAATTATATAGTTTTACAGGAGTATAGGCATTATCAAGCTCCATATTACTATAGGAAGATGAGTAGGCGCAGTTATTGTTGTACATCAGAAAATTGCTGAGTTCAAGGGTATGTGTACTATCAGCAGGATCCCAGTTCCTGTAGTTAAAAAACCTGCCGCTCCGAGCTGAACAATTGCTCAGAATTGAATTCCTCATTACTCCATCAGTCCCTGAAAGCTGGATACCGGTTCTAAAGCACACGTTATCAAGCAGGTTAAAGTCATTTACTATTATATTATTCAGCACAGTGCTGGGGTCAGTGGATCCAACACTGAGGGCGAGGTTCCACTCAGTACTGGTGGAAGATTCCTCAATCAGAAGATTTTCCAGCAGGATATTGCCACTACCCGAAACGGCTAAATTATCATAATGAGCCACATTGTTATGCAGCCAGAGATTGGTAACTTCCAGATTATTGATGGGAAATAACGCAATACAATAAGCACTATTTGCTGAACAATTAGTAATATTGAAGTCACTTATTTTTATATTATCCTTATATCTGGCTGCCAGGAATCCGCCGATCCCTTCACCATCTATATAAGTCTGTTCTATGCCTTCACCTTGCAGACGAACATTACCTTTCACTTCAAAGGGAAATTTCTGCTCGTTTTCACTGAAAGAATAAAATCCTCCGGTTACATGAATAGTATAGCACTCCTGCGGATCAGAACGAATCAATTGATTTGCCCAGGCAAGGGTTTTTAGCGCTTCTGTCACGTTGATGCCGGAATTAGCATCATCTCCATAAACACCTACCCAAAGATCATGTGCCACAGGTTCATAAGCACTTTCATATACTTGCATTTCGATACTGCATTCATCCTCATTTGTTGCCCGGCAATAATATTCTTGAGCGTATATTGCAGGAACGCTAAAACGCAGCAAAGGTACATCTATTATGCCGGTATATTGATTAAAATTCAAATCCTGTACCCAGGAGGAAGTATTACAATAAATGCTGCACCTGTGGCTAGGATCAAAGACAACTTCAGACTGGGGACTCATAGCTCGAGTATAAATTCCACCGCCAAAATGAAGTGCCCGGTTGTTATAAATTTCTACATTAGAGAATGATATTCTCTCCGTTTCAGCAAATATCCCACCACCAACCCAGGCAAGACAGTTCTTGATCACACAATTTTTGATCATAACATCATCACAATTATAGCGAAAAGCTAATCCGCCTCCACGCACATTATTGAATTCTTCACTATATATAAGACTATTATCCGGATAATTATTCATGATCACAAACCCATTTATAGTGAATTCTTCACTATTGTCCACATATACCGTACTGGCAGATTGATCTCCGTGAATGATCACATGTTCCGCTTGAAAATACTTCCCGGAATTGAGCTGAGTTCCAAGCAGAGTAAGGCTTTTATAACTTACAACCAGATTCTCAAAATATTCTCCGGGATAAACTAAAATTGTATCATAACTCGCTGCTGTGTAGATAGCCGGTTGAATGCTTGTAAAATCTGCAGTTCCTTCCCAGTTTACCGTCCAAACAGTTGCCGTCAATATCACAGGTAACACCATCAGCAGTACAAATAAAGTTTTCATTACTCACTCCTTAAAGCATACTGGATAATATCAATGTCAATACACAACAAAATTATACATTGCAAATAATTCTGTCAAATTTAATTATTATCCACCCGTTACAAAAATAATTGAGACTGTTCAATCTTTATGATTGATTTATATGATGCATATGTGCTCTCTGTGACCTCTGGTGCGTCACGAAGTGGTGTGCCTCTAACTGGTGAAAGTCCAGCCCGGCTAATTTTCTGTTCAGCCGGAAGTGAAAAAGATGGTTATCTCCAGTAATGGAATAGTCAAAGCTCTTTGAATCGGTAAGTAAGCCGTAGCGAAAGCGAACGGGTTTAGCTTCGTTAAACCTTGCAGTCGGTGAGTCTGTCAGATAAGATGAAACCTGTAATCTGGTA